>CAZEYV010000153.1:0-26438 GCA_964516705.1 uncultured Chthoniobacter sp. | reverse complement strand
CTCCTCTTCACCCGCACCGTCTTCGGGTTCCTGCTCGACAATTTCGGACTGAAGAAGTTGACCATGGTCAACTGGATCCCCTCGCGCAGCATCGACTTCCTTGGCAAGCGCCACCTCGCCCTCGCCCTCTCGCTCGTCGTCCTGCTCGGCTCGATCGGCTATTTCGCCTGGCGCGGGGAGAAAAACTTCGGGGTTGACTTCACCGGCGGCGACCTCGTCGTGCTCGGCGCCAAAGACAACATCCCGTTGGCCGACCTGCGCCGCAGCGTGGAAGGCGCCGGCCTCGGCGAATCCACCCTGCAGATCGCCACGGAAGAAGGACGCGAACTGATCACCGTGCAGAGCAAATTCGGCACCGCCGATGCCATCGTGGCCAAACTGCAGCAGGATTTCCCGCAGGCCGGACTGACCATCGAACAAACCGACACGGTCGGTCCGCGCATCGGCAAGGAACTGGCCGGCCGCTCCCTCTTCGCCCTCGCCCTCGGCCTACTCGGCATCCTCATTTATGTCACCCTGCGCTTCGAATTCTCCTTCGCCCTCGGTGCGCTCGTCGCCCTCCTGCACGACGTGATCATCACCATCGGCATCTTCGCGCTCCTCGGACGGGAAATTTCCATGGTCATGGTCGGCGCCGTGCTGACCATCGCCGGCTACTCGATCAACGACACCATCGTTGTCTTCGACCGCGTGCGCGAGGGACTGATGTCCGGCCGCCGCGGCACCGTGGCGCAGATCATGAACGCGTGCCTCAACGAAACCCTCGGCCGCACCATCCTGACCGGCGGCACAACCCTGCTCGCCACGACCGCCCTCTACTTCTTCGGCGGTCCGGTCCTCAGCGACTTCGCCCTGGCCATCATCATCGGCGTCCTCGTCGGCACCTACTCCTCGATCTTCGTCGCGGCCCCCATCGTCCTCTGGTGGTCGAAACGCACCGGCAAAAGCATCAAACGCGAAGTCCTCGGCGATTTGCCGCAGACGGCGTCGTAGTCCCGCACTTCTTGTTTCCCGGTAGGTCGGCTGGCCCAGCCGGCCGCACGCTACCAGCGGCCCGCTGAGCCAGCGGGCCCTACCACCAGGGCGCGCACGTGCTTGCTTCATCAGCAGCAAGCCTCGGCGCAAAGTTTCCTTTGACAGCCACATGAGTAGCATTTAATTCAATATGTAGCTAATGCTACATTCATGAAAAAACACCTCAGTCTCGTATGTTTCCTGCTGTTGGGCGGAACCGGTTTGCAGGGAGCCGGCATCGAAGTCGTGGCCACCACCGGCATGGTGGCCGATCTGGTGCGGCGCACGGGGGGTGATCGCGTCGAAGTCAGGCAATTGATGGGACCCGGGGTGGATCCGCACCTTTACAAGGCCACGGCAGCGGATGCCGCGAATCTGGCCAAGGCGGACGCCATCTTCTACAACGGCTTGAACTTGGAAGGGCGGATGGCCGATTTGTTCACTCGCCTCGGACGGCAAGGGGTCAAAGTCTATGCCGTGAGCGAATCGGTGTCCGAGGACCGTTTGCTCACCCCGGAGGAATCCGAGGGCTATTTTGATCCGCATATCTGGCTCGACCCGGCCCTGTGGGCCGAAGCCGTGCCAACCGTGGTGGCCGGCCTCTCGGCGGCGGATCCGGAAGGCGGGGAAACCTACCGCGCCAACGGCGACAAACTGGCTGCGGAGTTACGCCAGCTTGATGAATGGTGCCGCGCCCAGACCGCGAAGCTGCCGGACAAGAACAGGATCCTCGTGACCAGCCATGATGCGTTCAACTATTTCGGACGCGCCTACGGTTTTCGCGTGGTCGCCCTGCAGGGTATCTCGACGGTGAGCGAGACCAGCCTGGCCGACATGACGGGGATGGTTGATTTCCTGCGCGAGCAGAAGGTTGCCGCGATTTTTGTCGAGACGAGCGTGAATCCGGCAGCCCTGCAACGCGTCTCGCGGGATGCCGGGGTGCGCATCGGGGGTGAGCTTTATTCCGATGCGTTGGGCGAACGCGGCCAACTGGAGGGCGGATACGATGTCGGCACTTACGACGGCATGATGCGCTACAACCTCAGCACCATCGTCAAGGGACTTGGAGGGCAAAATGAGTAACGCGCGGATCTTTCCCTTGGTGACTGCGTTCGTGCTCGGCGCTTTTGAAAGCCGAGTCTCCGCCGAATCGGCAGGCACCGGGCAGGATCCGGCGTTAGGCCGCGCGCTGGGCGATGCTTCGCCCGGCGCCACCGAGGCAAGCGAGCGCTGGTGGCAGCTTCGTGCCGAGGCCGGATGGGACAGTCTCTACGTGGACCGCGGGGTGAACGTTTTGGGCCATGGCAACGGGATCGGTTGGTGGGCGGTCGACGCACCACTGACCGTTTGGGACGGCGGCACCTTGACGCCCGGAATTTGGTTCGGCACCGGCTCGCATTGGAACGGGGCCAATGCGGCGCAAGCTTACCGAGAGTGGCTGGTCTTCGCCGATCTGACCCAGACGGCCGGACCGGTCTCGGTGTCGGTCGGTTGGGAATACGTTTATGTGCCGATGATTTTCGAGGTGCAGAACGAAATCTATTTCGGCCTCGCCTACGATTGGTCGATCGGCGCCGCCACGATCACTCCGAGCATTGTTTGGTATTACAACCTCGGCCCGCCAAAAGGCAGTCCCGGCGGCGTGGTGAACGGTGGCGCGTCCTACGGGATAATCGGCCTGCACGGCGCGATGCCGGTGGCGCGGGACGGGGCCGTGGCCGTCGAGCCATGGACCGTTTTCGGGATCAACTTCAACTACAACGAACGCGCGGGAGATCCGCTGCTGGGACTGCAGGGCGAACCCTTCATCGGCGGAAATCATTGGGAGTTCGGCGTGGCAATCCCTATAGCCCTGAGCAACTCGTTCACCCTGGCCCCTTACGCAGCCGCTTCCTACCAGTGGCAAAACCTCGGAGCCGGCGGGGGAAGCGGCACAGGATTGACGGATACGGTTACCTTATGGGCCGGAGTCAGCGCGCGCTTCCAGTTTTGAGCGCCGTGCGCCGGGCTGCCGGTTTTTTCGGTCGGCGCCCCGCAGCGAGAAATCGGTTCATGGCCGCAAGGGTGGCCGCACTGACATGATGTTCGATGCCTTCGGCGTCGGCACGGGCCGCGGAGGCCGGCACCCCGACCGCCTCGAGAAAAGCCACCACGGTCTGGTGCCTTTCCTTGGCGCGCGCCGCGAGAGCCTGTCCCGCAGGCGTGAGAAAAATGGAGCGGTAGGGCAAAGTTGTGACCAAACCCTCGCGCTGGAGGCGCTGGATGGTGCGGATGACGGTTACGTGAGTGACACCGAGCGAACGCGCGATATCGGTGGCCCGCGCCTCCCCGTGCTCGGTGATGAGATCGGCGATCGTTTCGACATAATCCTGGGCAAGTTCCTGCGCGTGGGCACGGCGCGTGTGTCGTTGGATGGCGGCGGATTCCCGGGGGCTTGCAGGCATGACGGCGATCAGTGTGGATTTGACACACCGGCCGGCGCCGGTCTACAACAAATCGCTTGAGTGTAGCCTTTGCTACATCGTGATGAAAGAGTTTTCCAACGTGCCCCCTGCGCTCGAGGCGCACGATTTGACGGTCGCTTACGACCGGCGGCCCGTGCTCTACGGCATCGACCTGAAGGTGCCGGCGGGGAGTCTGACCGGCATCATCGGACCGAACGGTGCCGGCAAGTCGACGTTCCTCAAGGCGGTCACGGGACTGCTGCCGCTCGCGGCCGGCTGGGTGAAAATTTTCGGCGGCTCCTACGCGGAAAACGGTTTCCGGACCGGCTATGTGCCGCAGCGCGAGTCGGTGGATTGGGATTTTCCGGTCAACGTCATGGATGTCGTGCTCATGGGCCGCTACGGGCATCTGCGAACCGGAAGGCGCCCGCGGCAGATCGACCGGGAAATCGCACGGTCCTGCCTTGAAAAGGTTCAGATGCTGCCGCTGGCCCAACGGCAAATCGGCAACCTGTCCGGCGGACAACGCCAGCGCGTATTCCTCGCCAGAGCCCTGGCGCAGGAAAGTGACTTGTATCTGATGGACGAGCCGTTTGCCGGGGTGGACGCCGCGACCGAGGCGGCGATCATCGGTCTGCTGCGGGAGATGAAAGAACAAGGACGGACGGTCATTGTCGTCCACCACGACCTGTCGACAGCGCGCGACTACTTCGACCGCCTCGTCCTGCTCAACATGCGACTGGTTGCGACCGGACCCACCGGGGAAGTCTTTACTCCGGATTTGCTGCAAAAAACCTACGGGGGACGCCTGACTATTTTCTCCGAGGTGGCGCAGTCGCTCGGAGAGCAGCCGTGAAGGTGGCTGTAACGGCCGCCGCAGCCTTTTGGCTGCTGACCACCGCTCCGGGCGAAGCGGCGCGCATCGGGGAGCTGGTCAACCCCGGTTTCGGGGAACAGACCGTGCGCTTTTTCAGCCTGCAAGATGCGCCGGTCCGCTACGCTTTGGCCGGATCGATGCTGCTCGGACTGTGTTGCGGGCTGATGGGGACGTTCCTGGTCGTGCGCAAGCTGTCCATGATGGGCGACGCGCTCTCGCACGCTGTTCTGCCCGGCGTCGCGCTCGGCTTTCTCTGGACTATGACAAAAAATCCGGCGGCTATTTTCATCGGGGCCGTGGCCGCCGCGTTGCTCGGCGCCGTCACGGTGGAGTGGATCCGGAGCACCACCAAACACCGGGAGGATGCGGCCTTGGGCTTTGTCCTTTCGTCTTTTTTCGGCGCGGGCATCGTGCTCTTCACCATGATCCAGAGCCTGCCGGGCGGAGCCAAGAGCGGCTTGGACGGATTCATGTTCGGGCAGGCTGCAGCCCTCGGTCCGGGCGACGTGCTGTTGCTCGCAGCCGTGACCATATTGGCCCTCGGTGCGGTGATTTTTTTCCACAAGGAGTATGTGTTGGTAAGTTTCGACGAGGGGTTCGCCAGGTCGCTGGGGTGGAGGGTCCGAATCTACCACTACAGCCTCATGCTTCTTCTGGCCTTTGCCATTGTCTCGGCCCTGCAGGCTGTCGGGGTGGTGTTGGTCTCGGCCATGTTGGTCATCCCGGCGGCGACGGCTTTCCTGCTGACCAACCGGATGGCAACCATGCTCACGTTGTCCGCGGTGTTCGGCGTCTTGGCTGGTGGCGCCGGTGCATTTTTCTCCTTCACGGGGCGCAGTTTGCCAACCGGGCCGTTCATGGTTCTCGCCGCCGCCGTCTTGTTCGCACTCGCCCTGCTCTTCGCCCCGCGCCACGGGATCGTCGTGCGTTGGTGGAGGCATCGCTCGCGGGTGGCACGCATCGAACGGGAGAACACACTCAAGGCGCTCTACCACACACTGGAGGATGGCGACTTCTCAGCCGAGGCGGTGCCCATCGAGGCCCTGGCCGAGCGGCGGCGTGAGCCGGTGACCGTCACGCGGGGGAAAGTCCGCGCATTGCAGCGGGCCGGGCTGGCCACCGAAGTGGAAGGCTTGGTGGTCCCGACCCCGGACGGGTGGCGCAGGGCTTGCGAAATCGTGCGCAACCACCGGCTGTGGGAGCTTTATCTGACCAACGCGGCGCAGGTGGCGCCGGACCACGTGCACGATGATGCCGAGGTGATCGAGCATGTGCTGGGCAATGAAACCGTGCGCCGACTCGAACGGAGTTTGAACTACGCGCGGCGCGACCCCCATGGAAAATTGATCCCGGGATTGGCGGACTTGGATTTCAAACCACGACCGGGGCCAAGGGCTCCCGGATTTGGCACCGGGGGGAGGGTGCCATGATAACGGCGTCGGCCACCGCTTGGCAGCGTATAGTGGTGCAACCCTGGACCGAGGACTTTTTCGTTTCCTTCTGGATTGTCGCCATGGGTTTTTTCGTCACGGCGGCATGCGGCGTGGTCGGGACCTACCTGCTTTTGCGGCGCATGACGTTGATTGGCGATGCGATCAGTCACAGCATCCTTTTTGGTTTGGTCGTTGCTTTTCTTGTCGTTCGTTCGGGAGGAACCGCGGTGATGTTCTGCGCAGCGCTGGCCACCGGCTTGCTCACCGTTGGCATTGTGGAGTTCATTCACCGCCAGTCACGGATCAAACCGGATGCGGCCCTCTGCATCACTTTCACCACGCTGTTTGCCGCGGGCGTGGCGCTGCTCAGTCTCGCGGAGAGAGTCGGAGCGGTTCATCTAGATGCGGAATGCGTGCTTTACGGCGAGATCGCTTTCGTGCCACTCGATCCGCCCGTGGAGATCGCGGGTCTGTCCCTCGGACCGGCTCCGCTGGTGAGAATTGCCGCGGTGCTGCTCGGACTGCTCGTGCTGGCGGCGGCATTTTACAAGGAAATGCTGGTAACGTCTTTCGACCCGGCCTTGGCGCGCTCGCTGGGCATGCGATCCGGAGTGTGGCACTACGGCCTGATGGCGGTTCTCTCCATTGTGATTGTCTCGGTCTTTGAGGCAGTCGGGGCCATTCTCACAGTGGCCATGCTCGTTGTGCCGCCGATGTTCGCCGCGCAGTTATCAGACCGGCTGCCGGTGCGTTTCGCCCTGGTCTTCCTGCATGCGGCACTCAGCAGCTTGCTCGGTTACCAGATGTCGGTGTGGCTCAACTGCTCCCCGGCGGGAGCCATGGTGGTGGCCGGCGCATTGCTCTTCCTTGTCTCGTGGGCCGTCACACGTCCGTGCCACACCGCGCGCACCGGACAACCAGAACAAACGGGGTAAGCAGCCGCCCGATAACGCTCTACTTCATCAACAGCAAACTCAGCGCCATCACCACCATCCCGGCGACGAGCCCGAGCACGCTGTCGTGCCCTTTGCCGTAGGCGCGGCTGGTCGGCAGCAGTTCGTCGAGACTGATGTAAACCATGATCCCGGCCACGGCGCCGAAGACCGGGCCGACCAGATTCCCCGGAATGACCGCACCGCCGCCCCCGGCCAGAAGCACGAGCACCGCATACGCCACGATCGCGCCGACCGGTTCGGCCAGCCCGCTGAGGGCCGAGTAGATGAAGGCTTTGCGGCGGCTGCCGGTCGCGAAATAAATCGGCACGGAAACGCTCATGCCTTCTGGAATGTTGTGCAAGGCGACGGCCACCGCGATGGCCACGCCGAGGCCCGGATCCTCCAAGGCGACGAGAAAGGTGGCAAGGCCCTCGGGAAAGTTATGGATGCCGATGGCCAAGGCGGTGAACAGCCCCATGCGCATCAACTTGTGATGATGGGGATGGCGCGGCACCGCGTCATCTTTGGCCCGGAGCAGCACTTCGGCCTCCTCGTGGGAACGCGCCTCGTGCGGGTTTTCCTCCGCGGGGATCAGATTGTCGATCACCCCGATGATGAGGATGCCGGCGAAAAAGGACGCCGCGTTGATCCACGCGGCCATGACATCGCCATACCCCGCCCCGGCCAGCGCCGCTTCCCCCTTGGGAAAAATCTCGACGAAGGAAACGTAGAGCATCACGCCCGCGGAAAAACCCGTGGTGACCGAAAGGAAACGGTGGTCGGTCTGTTTGGCCAGGAAGGCGATGCAACTGCCCACCACCGTGCCCAGGCCGGCCAGCAAGGTCAGCAGGAAGGCCGTCAAGAGGTGTTCGTTCGTCATTCCGCGATGCGGGGATTATCCGCGTGTCCACCCGGTGTCAATGCACACGCGGGGAATTTGTGTCGTCCGGAGTCCCTTCGGCACTGGCCAACCCTCCACCGCACGGGCATGATTCCGCGTTCCGGATCCATGGAAACCATCGTCATCGGCCACCGCAATCCCGACATGGATTCGGTCTGCTCGGCCGTCGCTTACGCGGCTTTGAAAGAACGCCTCGGCGAAAAGGGTGTCCGCGCGGCGCGCGCCGGCGCGCTCAACGACCGCATCGCCTTCGTGCTGGAGAAATTCGGCGTGCCCCAACCGGAGTTCCTCCCCGATGTCACCCCGCGCGTGCGCGATGTCATGATCAAAGACTACATCGGCATCCGTCCGGACCAGCCCATCGCCGAAGCGCTCGCCCTGCTGTCGTCCAAGGGACTGCGCGCCTTGCCGGTGGTGGACGGGGACGAACGCTTTCACGGCGCGATCAGCGAAAACAAGCTTCTCGGACTCGTCATGCCCTCGCGCGAGGCCGCCCAGCGCGCGCGGGAGGTGCTGGCCAGCCTGACGAATATCGCCGCCACCTTCGAAGGCCGTTCGCTGACCGGTCCATTGTGCTCGAAGGAGGAGAATTACGCCCTCGTCGTGGCGGCGATGGACGCGGACACCTTCGCCGCGCGGCTGAAAAACCTCGACCCGGCGCGCACCGTGCTTTTCGTCGGCGACCGCGACAATGTGCACCGCACCGCCCTCGAGGGCGGCGTGCGCGCCCTCGTTGTCACGGGCGATGCCGGCGTCGATCCGGCCTTTGCCGCCGAGGCGCAAGCGCGGGGCCTTGCCGTGGTCGCCTCCCGCTGGGACACGGCCACGAGCGTGATCTTCGCCCGCGGGGCGATGATCGCCCGGCACGCGCTCGAGGAAGTTCCGGTCAAATTCGACGCCGACACGCCGCTGGAAATCGCCCGCCGCACCGTGGCACTTTCCAACAAGCTCATTTTTCCCGTGCTTGATGAAGACGGACGCCTCGAGGGCATCCTTTCGAAGAGCGATTTCCTCAAAGGTCCCACCCGAAGGCTCATCCTCGTCGACCACAACGAACTGTCGCAGGCCGTTCCCGGCGCCGCCGAGCTGCCGATCGTGGAAATTCTCGACCACCACCGTCTCGGCAACATGCCGACCGAGACGCCCATCCTCTTCCTCAACCAGCCGGTCGGGTCGACCTGCACAATCGTGGCCGACTTCTACCGGCGCCACGGCCTCGCCCCGGAACGCCCGGTGGCCGGACTGCTCCTCGCCGGCATCATCGCCGACACGCTCAACGGCACGTCCCCGACCGCGACCGACACCGACCGCCTTTTCCTCGCCGAACTCGGCGAGGCCGCGGGCATCCGCGCCGCCGATCTCGCGGCGGAAATTTTCGCCGTCGGCTCGCCGCTGCAGACCATGAACCCGGCCAAGGTGATCGAGGCCGACGCCAAACGATACGACGAGCAGGGCGTCGCCTTCAGTGTCGCGCAGATCGAGGAGGTCACCTTTGCCAACTTCGACGCGCAACGCGACCACCTCCTCGGCGCCCTGCAGCACCGCGTGCAATCAGAAGGACTTTTCTTCGCCGCCCTCCTCGTCACCGACATCAACGCGCAAAATTCCTACCTGCTGGTCGAAGGTAATGCCGACTTTCGCAAAGCGATCAACTACCCGGAGCATTCCGACCGCGTCTGGTTCCTCGAAGGTGTGGTCTCACGCAAAAAACAGCTCCTGCCCTACCTGACCGAGTGCCTGGCCCGCGTCCGTTGAGCCCGAAAGCGCGCCAAACGGACGTAAATTGCAGGGTCTTAAAATAGCTTAAGTCGTTGTTCAACAACGATTAAAAGAATTATTTGACGCTGATCCTCGGGCGCTCCTACCATTTCTCCCATCCCCAAGACACCTAGAAAGGATGTGAATCAATAATGCCCGAAGTCATCGTTCGCAAAGGAGAGTCGATCGACCGCGCCATCAAGCGGTTGAAATCGAAATTGGACTCCGAGGGAATCATGGACGAAGTGCGCCGCCTGCGTGCATTCGAGACACCGACCCAGAAGTCGCGCCGCAAAGCCAAGGCCAACGCCAAGCGCGCCAAAATGAAGCACCGCTTCAGCATGTCCTGAAAAAATCCGTTTCAACTCCGCGCATCTTCCTCGCCGGTTGCGGTTACACCGGTGAAAGATGCGCGGATTTTTTTTGCGCGGACGGCTGGGACGTCACCGCCCTGGTTTCCTCTGTGGAATCCGCCCGCCGGCTCGCCGGCAAACCCTACCGCGTCCTCGCCGCCGATGCGGCCAACCCGGATGAACTCCGCGCCAAACTGGCCGGCTCCGGACCAACCGGTGTGCTTATTCATTGCCTGAGCGGGAAAGAGGGACGCAATCCCGCCGCCTACCGCGTTGTTTACCAGGAGACGCTGCGTCATCTCCTCGATTCGCTGCAGCCGGAGTTCACCGTCTTCACCAGCAGCACCTCGGTCTACCGGCAAAACGACGCCGCCCAAGTCGACGAATCCTCCCCCGTTGGCGGCACGCCGACCGGCGACATCTTGGTCGGCGCCGAAAACCTCGCCATCGCGACCGGCGGAGCAGCCGTCCGCCTCGGCGCCATCTACGGCCCCGGCCGCACCCGCTTCATCGAAGCCGCCCGCAAAAGCGAACCGCCTCCCTTCGGCACGCCCGATGCCTTCATCAACCTGATCCACCGCGACGACGCCGCCCGTGCCCTCTTTCATGTCGGCTCCGCCCGTCTCCCCGGGGTCTACAACGCGGTCGACGACCACCCGGCCCGGCGTGACGACCTCGCCGAATCGATCCGCACCAACTCCCCACTTGTAGCGGCGGTCTATGACCGCCGGACCCCATCCACCGGCAAACGCGTCATAAACGAAAAGTTGCGTTCCACCGGCTGGACCCCGCAATACCCCAGCGTCCTCGACGCCCTGCCCTCCTTGTAGCCCGGTGGATCGCGATGTCCCTGTCGCGATTGATCAGCACTCGGTTTTCCAACTCAAGTCTCCGCCTTTTCCTGCAAAACTTCCCGCACCGCCCGCGCCAGATCCACGCTGGCCGGCGAGTCGGCATGCACACAGACCGTCTCCGCTTCGACCAGCCACTGCTTCCCGGCTCCGGTTTCCAGGTAACCCGTTTCTTTCCACGCGCCGATTCTCCGGGCCACCCTCGACGGATCATCGATCAGCGCGCCCGCTTGGCCGCGCGGAACCAGACGCGCCTCGTCGGCGTAGCCGCGTTCCGCGAAAATTTCCCGCAGCAAGGGCACACCGCGCGCCTCGGCCACCGCATGCAGCAATCCGCCCGCCCCGACGATCAACGTCACGCCCTCCAACTCCGACTCCATCCAATCGACGCAAGCCTCGGCCAGATCGGTGCGCTCGTCGCACAAATGGTAAAGAGCGCCGTGCAATTTGACATGACCCACGAGCCCGCCCGCCGCCGCGGCGGCGCGGCGGAAGCTGCCGACTTGATCCGCGAGGAGGGCGGTCAGATCACGCGCACCCACGGCAGCCGGCGCGCGACCGAAATTTTCACGGTCCGGCCACCCGGGATGCGCCCCCGTTTGCACGTTGCGCTCGAGCGCGGCCCGCACCACGCGCTGCATCGTCTCCCCGTCACCGGCATGACCCCCGCAAGCGATGTTGGCCAGATCGATGACCTCCAAGAGAGCCGCGGTGGTTTCCGCGGGTTCGCCTTCCCCCAAATCGCAGTTGAGCAGCACTTTCATTCGTCCGGCGGCAAAAATTCGACTGTTCCACCCGGCGGAACCTGCGCCACGCGGCGGCAGGCCTCGTCGTCGAGCCACGCAATCTTGGGATAGCCGCCCACCGTTGGTCCATCCCGCATTGTCACCACCGGCTGTCCGCCCCCCGTGATCTGCACGGAACCCGTGAGCACCGGCTCGCTCCGCATGGTGGCCGGCACCGTCGGGACGTCGCCGCCGGTCAAACGCACCCCCATCCGGTCGAGCTGCGAGGAGACGGTCCAACGGGTGCCGAAAAAAGCCCGGCGTGACGCGATGGAAAATTCCGTCCATTGCGGCCCGCGCCAGGAACGCACTTGGATGTTCCGGGGATAAATCGCCGCGGAGGGCGCGTCCGCGGCAGGACGTCGCCCGGGACGCGCGGGATCGTGGCGACACGACATGACATCGCCTTGGGCCAAAGCGCGACCCAAACCGCTGCACTCCGAGACGGAGGCACTGCCGAGGATGAGCGGAGCCGACCATCCGCCCGGCACCGCCAGATACGCGTAGACGCCGGCTTCGTGCCGCGTGAAAGCCAATTCCTCGCCGCGCGCCACCTTGCGGATAACGCCCGGCGCCGGTCCCATCGACGCGCCCGCCACGGCGAGCCACCCCTCGCGCCGCGCGCGGAACCGCGCCCCTTGCAGGGCGAGTTCGACCACGACCATTTCCTCCGCATTGCCCGCCAAACGGTTCGCTTCGCCCGCGGCCTCCGCGTCCATCCAACCGCCCGGGGGAACACCGAAACGTTTCCATCCCGGACGCCCCGCATCCTGCCACGTCGCGCCGCATCCCGGCGAGATGACCTCGAGAAATTCAAACATCGTCCGCTCCCACCGCAAGGAATCGCACCGCGTCCCCCGGACGCAGCAAGAACGGGTCCGGGGCTTCCGGATCGAAGAGCTTCGCCGCCGTGCGTCCTATGACATGCCACCCGCCGGCGCTCGCGGCCGGATAAATCCCCGTTTGCCCGCCCGCGATGGCCACGCTTCCGGCGGCCACGCGCGGACGCGGAGTGTCCCGCCGCGGCAGATGGAGCGCCTCGTCGAGCACGCCCAAATAAGGGAAGCCCGGCGCGAATCCCAGCAGCCACACGCGATACTCGCGCCCGCTGTGCCGCGCGATCACCTCCCCGGCACCGAGGCCGGTCAGACGCGAGACCTCCGCGAGATCCTCGCCGTCATAGACCACCGGAATTTCCACCGTTCTCTGCGCTGTCTCGTCCAGATCGAGCACCCGCCAATTTTCGATCATCCCCGGCAGGACGCTCCGGCCCCAGCGGGCAGCTGCCTCGTCGTCACCCTGCGACTCCAGCAGCACCGACCCGAACCCCATGGTGAACTCGCGCAAACCCTCCGGGGGCTTTGCCTCCAATTCCCGCGCCACCGCCAAGGCCCGCACCATGGTTTCCCCGGACAAATCGCGTCCGAACCGCACAAGCCAGGCTCGCGGCCCGTAGGGCTCGACGGACCAGTCCATGGCAAGGCCGCGCCGCGACGACTTTACCGCCCGCCGTGGCCACCGCCACCACCGCCGCCGCCGCGACCGCCGCCTTGGTTGCCGTTGCGCCAGTTGTCGCTGTTATACCAGACATCCGGGTAGCCGAAGTCGAACGGTGCCGCGTCCATGTAATACGGGTCGGACCAATAAGGGTGAAAAGCCGCTCCACCGCCGGCCGAGGCGGGCGCATTGCCGGAATCCTCGAGATAGATGCCTTTCGCCTTGCCGAGATAATTGACCAACTCGTCGTCCGCCCCCGCTGCGACCAGGCGGTTGATTTGCCCGGCGGAGAAGTCGTAAGGCGTCTTCGTCGCCTTGAGATAGGGCACCGTCATGCTGCCCGGCACGCCGGCACGCACCAGCGCCAGGATGTCATCGTAGCCGAGGACGCGGCCCTTGCTGATGCGGGTGTAGGTGCCGGGATCCAAACCTTTCTGCGCGAGCGCCTGGAGATAGGGGGGCGATTCGAGTTGCGGCTTCTGCCAAGTGGCGCAACCGCAGAGCGCGGCCAGGAGGACGGGGAGCAGGGCTTTCTTCATGCGGGCCACCGTGCACCATCCGCGCTCCCCCGAAAAGCCGAAAGCGGCGGGGACCAAAGCCCCCGCCGCTCCGTGCTATGTCAACCTAATCAAATCCCCCTGCGGGGGCCAATTGGTCAGACGGCCTTGTCGCCCGTCTCGTCGGTGCGGATGCGGATCGCTTCCTCCACCGGTGAAATGAACACCTTGCCGTCGCCGATCTTGCCGGTCTTGGCCGCCTTGACGATGGCGCCCGTGGCTTTCTCGGCGAGGTCGTCGGCGATGACCACCTCGATTTTGATCTTGGGCAGGAAGTCCACGGTGTATTCGCTGCCGCGGTAGATCTCGGTATGCCCTTTCTGGCGCCCGAAACCTTTGACTTCGCTCACCGTCATACCCTCGATGCCGAGGTCGGCCAGCGCGTCCTTCACTTCCTCGAGTTTGAACGGCTTGATGATTGCTTCGATTTTTTTCATTGGTGTGATCCTCCTTGGTACGTCGGGTTATTTGTTGGCCACGAAGTCGGGATAAGCCTCCTGCCCGTGTTCGCCGATGTCGAGACCCTCTTCTTCCTCCTCCGGACTGACGCGCAGACCGAAGATGGCTTTGATCAACCCGAAGGTCACCAGGGCGAAGATGAAGGCGAAGGCCGAAATGGCCACCGTGCCGATGATCTGGGTGGAAAGGACGCCCGCGCCGAAGATGCCCACGGCGATGGTGCCCCAGTTTCCGCAGATGCCGTGCACCGAGATGGCGCCGACCGGATCGTCGATTTTCAGACGGTCGAACATCAGAACCGAGAAGACCACGATGATGCCGGAAATGGCCCCGACCAGGACGGCCGGCCACGGGGCGATGCTGTCCGCCCCGGCCGTGATGCCGACCAGACCGGCCAGCATGCCGTTGAGGGACATGGAAAGGTCGGGCTTTTTCAGCACGGTCCACGAAGTGAAAGCAGCCGCGAGGCCGCCCGCCGCACCGGCCAGTGCGGTGGTCACGAAGACCAGCGAGACAAGCACCGGATCGGCACTGAGGACGGAACCGCCGTTGAAGCCGAACCATCCGAGGAAGAGCAGGAACACGCCGATGGTGGCCAGCGGCATGCTGTGGCCGAGGATCGGCTTGATTTTGCCGTCCACGTATTTGCCGGCGCGCGGCCCGAGCACAAGCACCGCGGCCAACGCGGCATATCCGCCGAAGGCGTGGACCAGCGAGGAACCGGCGAAGTCGATGAAGTCTTCGCTCAGCCAGCCGCCGCCCCATTCCCAGGAGCCGGTGATCGGGTAGGCGAACGCCACGATGATCGTCGTGGCCAGCATGAACGAACCGAGCTTGATCCGCTCGGCCACCGCGCCCGAAATGATCGTCGCGGCTGTCGCGGCAAACATCGCCTGGAAAATGAAGTCACCCCAGATGGTGTAGCCTGCGTTGTATTCGCTGGTCAGGTTGGCCACGATGGCGTCGGACTCGGTAAATCCGTTGGCGATCGGTGTTCCCATGGCGAACCAGCCCGGAATAATCCAGTTGTCGCCCGGATACATGGCGTTGAATCCGTAGGCCGCATAAGCCAGCAGGCCCATGCAAATGATGAAAACGTTTTTGAAGAGCACGTTGGTCGTGTTCTTCGATTGGGTCAGACCGCTCTCCACCGCGGAGAAGCCCAGGTGCATGAGAAAGACCAGAGCCGCGGCCAGGCAGATCCAAAGGTTGTTCACCGTGAAGATGGCCTGCTCCGCTTCCTTGCCGGACCAAAAGGCTTCAACCGGAGTCGGCGCTTCTTCGGCTTCTTCCGGTGCCGCCACGGCGACCGCTTCGGTCGCCACCACGGCAACGTCGCCGGCCGCATCGGTCATCACGGCTGCAGTTTCTTCGACAACAGCGGCCGGAGCCGCAAACGGGTCGTCTTGCGCGTGCAACGGGAGCGCGGCCATGACGGCCAGCGCCACCGCGGCGAGCCGCAGAGCCTTCGGGGATTGTTGGATTCGCATCATAAGTGTGTGGATTAGGTTTTTGTTTTCAGTTGGCCGGCCTGCGCGGTAGGCAAGGTGCCGGTGCAAGAGAGTTGAGCAACCGCCGTGCCAAGATGGCCGAAAAAAGGGCGGGCTTCGGTCAGACCGGACCTCTGGTCGAATTTCCACACCGCCCCGGACCCCGAGCTGTCGCTTTGTGGCCACCGCCGCCCAGTCGACGCGCGGAAAGCACGCAGCAACAACTCGCCCGGCCTGCCGCCGACCGCTACTAATGTCCCGCTCATGCCCTCCGCCCCGTCCCACCGCTCCCCGCGCATCCTCGCGCGCGTCTTCGCCTACCTCCGCCGCTACCCGCTCCTCGCCGGGGCCACCCTCCTCTGCGCCCTCGGTGCTTCCGTCATGGTGATCATCTTTCCCGTGGTCACCCAGCGCATCATCGACGATGTCCTGCGCGGCGGCAAAGTGGAGGCCCTTTGGCCGATGGTCGCGCTCGCGGCGTTCGGCTTTTTCGCCCAGGACGGACTCAACACCCTGCGCATCCTCCTCAACAACACCTTCGAGCAAAAAGTCCTCTTCGACCTCCGCAGCGATCTCTACGGACGGCTGCAATCCCTCCCCCTCGCGTGGTTCGACCATCGCGCCACCGGTGATATCATGACCCGCGTCGTCGAGGACGTGGGCAACGTCGAACGCGTCCTCATCGACGGCGTCGAGCAGGGCGCCGTCGCCGTCCTGCAAATCACCGTTGTCCTCGTCCTCATGTTCTGGTGGAGCCCGCCGCTCGCCCTCTGCGCGCTCACGCCCGTCCCTTTCCTCGTTGCCGGCGCGCTGGCTTACACCATGACCGCCGGCCAGCGCTACAGCGCGCAGCGCCGCGCCGCTTCCGATCTCAACTCCCTCCTGCACGACAACCTCGACGGCATCCGCCAGATCAAAGGCTACGCCCGCGAAACGGCCGAACACGCGCGCTTCAACACCGCCAGCGAAAAACTCCGCCAGGCCACCCTCGTCGTCATGCGCGCCTGGGCCTTCTACAACCCCGGCATGAGTTTCTTCTCTTCCATGGGCAGCCTCGTCGTCCTCGCCTACGGCGGCCACGCCGCGATCAACGGACGCCTCGACCTCGGCGTCCTCGTCGCCTTCCTTGTCCTCGTCCGCTTCCTCTACGAACCCGTCGGACGCCTCCACCAACTCAACCAGATCATCCAAGCCGGACGCGCCGCCGGCAAACGCGTCTTCGACATCCTCGATGCCGAACCCGAGCCCGACGCCGGCCGCGCTCCGGTCCCGTCTCCCCCGCGCGGGGAGATCGAGTTCAAAAATCTCCGCTTCGCCTACGGCGACGCAACCGATGTGCTCCACGAGATCAACCTCACCGCCAAGCCCGGCGAAACCGTCGCCCTCGTCGGACCCACCGGCGCGGGGAAGTCGTCCCTTGTCGGACTCCTCATGCGCTTCTACGAATCGACCGGCGGAACCATCACGCTCGACGGCGGGGACATCCGCAACTTCGCCAAGAAGGATCTCCGCCGTGTCGTCGGCCTGGTCTCGCAGGAGAGCTTCCTCTTCAACGGCACGGTGGCCGACAACCTCCGCTTCGGCAAACCCGGCGCCACCGACGACGAGCTCTGGACCGCCCTCCGCGCGGCCAACGCCGCCGCCTTCGTCGAAAAACTCCCCAAAAAACTCGACACCGAAGTGGGCGAACGCGGTGTGCGCCTCAGCGTCGGGGAAAAGCAGCGCATCTCCATCGCCCGCGCCCTCCTCAAAGACCCGCCCGTTCTTCTCCTCGACGAAGCCACCGCCAGCGTGGACAACGCCACGGAGAAACTCATCCAGCAGGCCCTCGACCGGCTCCTGCAGAAACGCACCAGCTTTGTCATAGCCCACCGGTTGTCCACCGTCCGGCACGCCGACCAGATCCTCGTCCTCGACCACGGACGCATCGTCGAGCGCGGCCGCCACGACGATCTCCTGGCCAAGGGCGGCCTCTACGCCAAACTCTGCGCCGGCACCGGATTGCTCAACGAAGCCTAGCCGCGCGGCAGAATTTTTCGGCCCGGCAGGGTCCGCTGGCCCAGCGGACCGCATTCCTTTCACTCAAGTTTCACACTCAAGTCTCATCCTTCTTTTCACTCCCTTCCGCATTGACACCCCCGCGTCGAAAGACGATCCAACCCCCATGGAAAACACGCCGCCACCCGTTCCCTCCAACCAACCGCCCGCCATCCCGCCTTCGCCGACCAACGACAATTCCCTCGCCGTCGTGATGCACCTGCTCGGTTTCGCCGGCTTTGTTTTCCCCTTCGGCAACATCATTGCCCCGCTCATCCTCTGGCTGGTCAAGCGCCCCGAGAGCCCGCTCCTCGACCGCACCGGCAAGGAAGTCCTTAACTTCCAGATCAGCTACACCATCTATGCCGCCGCGGCCGGCGTCCTCTGCTTCGTCCTCATCGGACTGCTCATCCTCCCGGTGATTTTCATCCTGTGGGTCGTCCTCATGGTTGTCGCCGCGGTCAAAACCGGCAACGGCGAAGAATACCGCTACCCTCTGACCATCCGTATCCTGCAGTAAGTTGCTTCCGCGCATCGTTTTGCGGGTTGACGCAGGCCGCGTATCGCCTCACTTTTGAGTTGCACTGATCAGTCTGTGGCCAGGTTCACCCATCGTACCAAGCGGCTTGCCCGCCAGCGTGAAAGCGCGGTTTTTCGTTCCGTTCTGATGCCGATCGGCACCCTGATCGGCTTCATCGGCCTGCTCGGGGCCACCCTCGTTCTCTTCGACCATCTCCTCAACAACCGTTGGGAAGCCGAAGTCTTCGCCTTCGCCGTCGCCGTTGCCCTGGTCCCCGTTGCGCTCATCCTCCTCCGCTGGGTGCGCGGACACTTCAACCGCCAAATCGACGATCCCTGAGCGCAACCGCGCTCTCCCCCTGTAGCGTAGCCGTCCCCGGCGTCGGTCGCTTCATTCTCCCGGTAGGGCCGGCTGGCCCCAGCCGGCTCTACAAATGTCGCCGCGCAAAACTCCGGCCCGAGCCCGACTTCAAATACTTCTCGAAGGCCGACGCCTTTTCGCTGCAGCGGAAGGCCACCGCCGTTTCCATGCGCCATGGCCTGTGTTTGGCGGTGTGTCTGACTTTTCCGGCGTTATGCGCAGCGAGGCGGGCCTGCAAATCGCGGGTGGATCCGACATAGTGGCGTGCTGGGTCAGTCTCGCTGACCAAAATGTAGACGTAGTGAAACATCAAACTGCAACCTTCTTGCCCGCAGAAGGCTGGCTTGCCAAGCCGTAGTCTCGCCGCTTTGTGGATTCGAGCGTAAGCCCGCCTGCGCTCCTGCGGAGACTCCGGCGTGGCAGCCTTCGCTCTTGCTGCGCGGCGAGCGAAGGCTGGAGGCGAGGGGAGTCGAACCCCTGTCCTCATGGCGTTGAACGCCGCCCGCTACATGCTTAGCTGCCGGTGAGTTGTCGGACTCGGGCTGCTCGGCAGCGCGCTACCCTCGTCGTATCGTCCACGAGAAGATCCCCGGCGGCAGCGGTCGATCCCGTCGCCGAGTTGCCTGCTGTCGTCGGCTTCCCGCCTAGCAGGCGTCAACTGGAAGCCGTCGCGGGCGTTTAAGCCGCGAGAGCGAGATCTTCGTTCTCTGCTGTTATTTTTTTGATCCGATTTTTTACGAGGCCAACGAATCATCCTCGGCATGCAGACGTCGCTTCGCACCATAAGTCGAAACCATATACGCCCCCTTACATTCCCAATCTACCCCTGTCGCCGCCGCCTGTCAAACGGTCGTCTCACCCCACCCCAACAAAGCCTTGTGGCACGCGCTCATTTTTGGAGAGCGGCGGCTTAACGCCGCTTTGCTATCATTTCTCCATGTTCGGCCTGAACCCCCGCGAGACCACAATCCTACGCCAGCTCTCTAACCCGCGCAAAATCCAGGACTTCCTCGACCGCCTCCCGATCAATTTCGAGAAGCACGGCGACACCCACATGTCACCCCGTCGCGTCCTCCGCGAACGCAAAGCCCACTGTGTGGAAGGCGCCCTTCTCGCCGCCGCCGCGCTTTGGCTGAACGGCAAACCGCCGCTCCTTCTCGATCTCAAGACGATCGAATTCGATGACGAACACGTCGTCGCGCTGTTCAAGGAACACGGACGCTGGGGCGCCATCTCCAAGACCAACCACGCCGTCGTCCGCTACCGCGACCCGATCTACAAAACCGTTCGCGAACTGGCCCTGTCCTACTACCACGAATACTTCCGCGACGATGGGCTTAAGACCCTGTATTCCTACTCCCGCCCTTTCGATCTGCGGACCATGGGCGATTACTGGATCACGACGCACGAGGACCTCTGGGAGATCGACGACAAACTCAACGCCGTCCCGCATTACCGCTTCGTCCCGAAAAACACCGAACGTCTCATCCGCCGCTACATCTCACTCAGGTTTCAAACTCAAGTCTCCACCCTCTCAAGCGCCGCTACAGTTCCAACGGCGCCGCCGGCAATCCATGCGCCTCTGCCACCATCGGACAAGTCAACTTCCCCTCGTGCACATTGATCCCCCCGCGCAGGGCCGGCACCTTCTCGCAAGCTCCGGCCAGCCCCAAATCCGCGATCATTTCCACATACCGCGCCGTCACATTGGTCAGCGCCTGCGTCGCCGTGCGGGCGTAAGCGCCCGGCATGTTGGCCACGCAGTAGTGGATCACGCCCTCTTCGACGAACGTCGGGTTCTCGTGCGTGGTCGGACGCGAGGTCTCGGCGCATCCGCCTTGATCGATGGCGATGTCGACAAACACGCTGCCCGGCTTCATATGACGGAGCATCTCGCGCGTGATCAACCGCGGTGCCCGCGCACCCGGCACGAGCACCGCGCCGATGAGGAGATCGACATTCGGCAGCACCTCCTGCAAATGCGCCTCGTTCGAGTAAAGCGTATGCGCCGTGTGCAGCGTGATATCCAAAAAACGCATCCGCTCGAGATCGACCTCGAGAATGGTCACGTCGGCCCCGAGTCCCTGCGCCATGCGCGCGGCATTGATCCCCGAAGTCCCGCCACCGATGACCACGACTTTGCCCGGCAAGACACCGGGCACCCCGCCGAGCAGCACGCCGGTGCCACCTTGATGCTTGGCCAGCAGGTTGGCCCCGACCACCACGGACATGCGGCCGGCGATCTCGCTCATCGGCTCGAGCAGCGGCAAATGACGGTTGATCTCGATCGTTTCGTACGCCAATCCGGTCACCCCGCTCTTCATCAAGGCCTCGGTCAGTGTCTTGTCGGCCGCAAGATGCAAGTAAGTGAAAAGCACCTGGCCCTTCCGCAGCAGCGGAATCTCATCGGGTTGCGGTTCCTTCACTTTGACGATCAGGTCGGCGTCGAAAGCCTCCGCGTGCGTGTCGACCATCGTCGCACCGGCCGCCTCGTAGTCGCTGTCCGGATAACCGCACCCCGCCCCCGCCCCGCGCTCGACGAGCACCGCATGCCCGCGCTTTCTCAACTGGTAGGCCGTCGCCGGCAGCAAGGCCACACGATGCTCCTGCTTCTTGATCTCACGGGGAACGCCGATTTTCATGGGAGGTTCAATCGCGGCTTTCCTGCTCGAGGCGTTCGGCCAGCCACTGCTTGATCATGCTTTGATAATTCAAATAACGCGAGCGCGCCACGCGTTTCAAGCGGGCGAGTAGCCGCGGGTCGAAGCGGAGAGTGACGGTGGCGGACTCACGTGCGTCGCCTTTGAGGATCGAGCCGTTCATCAACTTCGGGTCGAGGGTGTGCTTGAGCCAGAAATCCGCCTCCGCCGCTTCATCCACGAAGCCCGGCACCTCGGACCACGAACGCAAAA
Source organism: uncultured Chthoniobacter sp. (assembly GCA_964516705.1). Lineage (GTDB taxonomy): Bacteria > Verrucomicrobiota > Verrucomicrobiia > Chthoniobacterales > JACTMZ01 > JACTMZ01. The sequence goes on along the minus strand of CAZEYV010000153.1, from coordinate 5,255 downwards.
CCTGCAGATTTTCCGTGCCGTCACTCATCGTTTTTGCGGTCGAAGAAGTTTTCCTCGTCACGCGTCATGCGGCGCGCGGCGAGGACACGGAAAGATTTTCCATCCGTCCAGAACACGCTGAAAATCCCCGACCCGTCCGCGGCGCGGCCGAGGTTGAAATAGCGCGCCTCCTGGCCCTCGGTGTCGGGCAGCAACCGCAGACTGAAAGGATCCTCGAAAGATTCTTCGATCGCCTTCGGCGTAAGCGCCTTCAAATCGAACGGTGCCTCGAGCCAGTCGAATTCCATAAGAGCGCGCCTATTTGGGCGCTTGGATCAACTCGATCTCGTAGCCCTCGGGCGCGTCGATGAAGGCGAAAACCGTGCCGGTCGAGGATGTCGTCGGACCATCGGAAAGCGGGCATCCCTTGGCCGCCGCGTCCTTGGCAAATTGCTCCAAGTCTTCGACCTCGAAGGCAAGATGGGTCAGATCCGGCCCGACCACCACCGGTCCGCTCGCCGGATAGGAGCAAATCTCGATCAGTTCCTCGCTGCCCGGCGTCTCCAAAAAAACCAACTCGGACCCGCGCGGTGATTTGTGACGACGGATTTCCTTCAGACCGAGCACATCCCGGTAAAAGTTGACCGTCTTCTCGAGGTCATTCACGCGGTAACGGGTATGGAGAAGCTTGGTAACCATGAATGTTTCTTATCACACCGCGACCGCCGCTGTCTCCCCGTTTCGCGGAATCCCCTTGGCGCACAATTCCCACGAATGCACCTGGTCGAGGATCACCCCGGCCATTCCCGGGTCAGTCCCCACCGCGCGGGAATAATAAAGCCGCCGCCCGTCGAGCAGATAAGGATTCCTCCGCTCGCGCTCCTCCGCCCCGCCGCCACCCGGAATCCCCAGCAACTCCGGAATGTCCTCGTCGCTGTGCAAACCGTCCGCGATGAAAAACGGCACCGCGATCACGTCGCGGCACGCCGTGATGCTGCGCCAATCCTCGATCTTCGGCGGCGTCTCCATGAATGCCCCGTGGACCTCGGCAAAAATACCGCGCGCCCGGATGTCCGCCACCTGCGCCTCGACCGCTTCCGAACTCCGCGTGTCCAGCGGCGTCCCGTGCCCGAGCACGAGCAACGCCGCCTTCGCATAATCGACCCCGGGCGCCACCCCGCGCGCACAATGCAAAAGCACCTCGGTCATGCGCGGGTGACCACCCACCGGCAAACACAACCGCAAGACCTGCCCGTTCGCCCGCTGCGTGACCGGACCGGTCAGCGCGAGTTCCTTCGGGATCACCTTGCGCACAAAATATCCCTCCACCGTGAAATTCGGGACGATGAAAACCTCCGGCTTGGTCAGGGAATCCAACGCCTCGCGCAATCCCGGCTCTTCTTTCCAAAACCCGCAAGCCACCTGGCCGAACAGTCCGGACTCCCGCAAACGCTCCGCCAATTCCCGCGTCGGGCGGCTCGAAGTGGCATTCACGCTCGACCCGTGCGCCAGCACCAGCAACGCCGCCTCGGGTTTCGGAGCAAAAGGAGCCTTCATCACGTCCCCCATTTGTAGCGGCGGTCTATGACCGCCGGAACCTAAATGTAACTGCGCCCGCTTCTCCTTTATTCCCGCCCCGAACCCGTATAAACACTCCCGCCTCAGTCATGAGCCTCGCCATCATCTATCTCCTCGCCGGACTCGTGCTCCTTTATTTCGGCGCCGAGGGTCTGGTCCGCGGCAGCTCTTCCCTCGCCCTGCGCCTCGGACTCTCCCCGCTGGTGGTCGGATTGACGGTTGTGGCTTTCGGCACGAGTTCGCCCGAATTGATGGTCAGCCTGCGCGCCGCCCTCGCCGGACAAAGCGACATCAGCGTGGGCAACGTCGTCGGGTCCAACATCTGCAACATCGGGCTCATCCTCGGCCTGTGCGCGCTGATCACACCGATCGCCACGAACTCGCAAATCGTGCGCATCGACATCCCGATCATGATCGGCATCACCGCGCTCTCGCTCGCCCTCATGGCCGATGGAAATCTCGGAGCAACCGAAGGGATCATCTTCTGCGCCATCCTCGTCGCTTACGTCACCTTCAGCATCTACCTCGCCCGCCGTCAACCCGCCGACGCCCTCGGTGCCGAATTCGGCGAGGAAGTGAAAATTTCCAAGCGCGGACTGGCCATCGACATCGTCATGGTCCTCGGCGGACTCGCCCTGCTCGTCTTCGGCGCACGCTTCCTCGTCGACGGCGCCATCATCATCGCCCGCACCTATGGCTGGAGCGAGGCGCTCATCGGACTGACCATCGTGGCCATCGGCACGAGCCTCCCGGAACTCGCCACCTCGCTGCTCGCCGCGATCAAAAAAGAATCGGACATCGCCGTGGGCAACATCGTCGGCTCGAACATCTTCAATCTCGTCGGAATCCTCGGCGTCACCGCCATCGTCCATCCGCTCCAAGCCACCGGTATCAGCGGGGTTGATCTGGGCGTTATGGCCGGATTTTCCCTACTCCTCTGGCCGATGGCTTACTACCAGCAACGCATCACGCGCCCCGAGGGCGCCATGCTTCTCCTCGGCTATTTCGCCTACGTGTTCTGGCTGGTCCGCGCGGCCTGATCGGCCTCGGGTTCTGGACGGACCGCGATGTGGTCGCGCCCCTCGTCCATCACCGAGTGCTCCCACAAGAGAGTGCGCTGCGCATAAGCCGCACGCCCGAGCAGACTCGCCGCCACCGGCGCGGTCAGGAAAATGAACCCGATCGTGACCAAAGCCTTCGTCACGACCATCGTCTCCTGGAAAAACAAAGCCGCCGCCAGCAGCAGCAAGGCCACCCCGAGCGATGCGCTCTTGGTCGCCGCGTGCATCCGGCAGAAAATGTCCGGCATCCGGACCAAGCCCAATCCGGTGAGGAACATGAGAAAGGCACCTGCCACCAGCAGCCCACCGAGCACCCAGCTCATTTGAAAACCCCCCTTTCGATCGTCGTCGCCATGGCGATTGTGCCCAGGAAAACGACCAGCGCGATGGCCAGCGCGATATCGAGCAACAGGGCGGTGCCGGTGATGATCGCGATCAAGACCAAGGCCCCGATGATCATGGTGGCCAGCGCATCCATCGCCACCACGCGGTCGGCCAGGGTCGGACCGGCCACCACGCGGATGAAAGCCAGCACCATGCCAACAGAGACAATTCCGCCGGCGAGCCAGGCAGCGCTGATAAGGATGGGAGAGGTTTCCATAAGATCTAACGCAGCAAAGCGAGCACGCGCGGCTCGAAATTTTCCTGGATGTCGCGGCGCAGCGCTTCCGGATCACGGATATACATGGCGTGGACGTAAAGCGTCTTGCGGTCGGGCGAGATGTCGAGACTCAAGGTGCCGGGCGTCATGGTGATGAGATTGGCCAGCACCGTGATTTCCAGATCGGTCTCCGCTTTGATCGGGATACCGATCACTCCGGGCTTCATGTGGTGCGTCGGGGTCAGCACATCGTAGGCAATGATGGCGTTCGATTTGAGCAACTCCCACAAGTAGTAGCCGACAAAACCGATGAGCCGCGGCAGTTTGCCGAAATACCCGTCGTGGCCGCGCTGACCCCGCGTGACCAGCCAGAGGAGCAGGTAACTGAGAACAAATCCGGAGACCAGATTGGCCAGCGTGAGGCCGCCGAGCAGGCCGCACCAGACGAACGTCAGGACAAGATTGATCGCCGGATACATTTTAGGTCGTTCCTCCCAGCACGGCATTGATGTAGAGCTCCGGACGCAGCAACTGCTCGGCCGAGCGCACCGCGAAATCGAAGAAGAATTGCGGGAACAATCCAATGGTCAGCGTCAACACGGCCAAGGCCGCCACCGGGGCGAGCAGCAACCAACGCTCCGCCCGGGGCACGTTGCCGCTGTGCGGCGCGTGACCTTCCGGCGCCGGCTTCCAAAAAACTTCGGCCCAGATTTTGGTCATGGAAAAAAGGGTGAGCAATCCGACCGCCAAGGCCACCGCCGAGAGAAACGGCGCCCACGCGCCGAACAGGGTGTCGTCGACCAAGCCCGCCTTGACGATGGCGAACTTGGCAAAAAACCCTGAGAGCGGCGGAATCCCTCCCAGCGACATGGCTGGAATAAAAAACAACAACGCGACGAGCGGAGCCGCCGCATAAAAGCCCCCGAGTTTTTTCAGGTCGAACGACCCGCCATAGCGTTGCGTGATCCCGCTGACCAGAAACAGGTTCGCTTTCACCACGATGTGGTGGAAGAGATAAAAAACCGTCCCCGCCAGGGCCAGCGGCGTGAAGAGGGCCAGACCCAGCACCATGTAGCCGATCTGGCTGACAATGTGGAAAGAGAGCAACCGCCGGAAATCGAATTGCACCATGGCCCCCAGCACGCCGGTCACCATGGTGAAGCCCGCCAAACCGAGGAGCAGTCCGTGCGTCAGCAGGACGTCGTTGGTGAAAATCAGGGTGAACACCCGCATCAAGGCATAAACACCGACTTTGGTCAGCAACCCGGCAAACACCGCCGACACCGCGACCGGCGGCGTGTGGTAGGACGCCGGCAGCCAGAAGAACAGCGGGAAAATCGCCGCCTTCAATCCGAAGGCCACGAGGAAAAGCATGGCCGTCATGGTGAGCAATTCCGGACGCATCTCCCGCGCCGTCACCGCGAGATCGGCCATGTTCAGCGTGCCTGTCTGACCGTAAAGAATGCCGCACGCGGCGAGGAAAAAACTCGAGGAAATCAGATTCAGCACCACGTATTTGACCGCACCCTCCATCTGCGGCTTCTCCCCGCCGAGACACATCAGCACGAACGAACTGATCAGCATGACCTCGAACCAGACGAACATGTTGAAGATGTCGCCGGTGAGAAAGGCGCCGCAGACGCCGAACATCATGAAATGCAAAAACGCATAGTAGCCATACCGCACGCGTCGCGCATCGACATCGGCCAACGAATAAACCGCCACCGCCAGACCGATGATGGCCGAGACCAGCACCATGATGGCCGCGAGCAAGTCCGCCACCAGCACGATACCGAAGGGTGCGGGCCAGTTGCCGAAACGCACCACTTCAATATGACCGCCCCCGACCTCGGCCATCAGGCGCAAGGACACCCCGAGCAGGACGACCATCCCCGCCACGCCGAAAAAGCGCTGCAACGGCAAGGACCGCAGAAAGAGCAGACACAGCACCGCCGTGACCAGCGGTGTCAGGATGGCGAGCGTCACCGCATTCATGTCGCGTCCGTCCCTTTCAAATCATCCACATCGTCCGTGCC
>CAZEYV010000152.1:0-5593 GCA_964516705.1 uncultured Chthoniobacter sp. | reverse complement strand
GCGCACACTTTATGACGATACGGATTTTTCCCATCGGCTGGCTATGGTTGGCGCGAAAATCATTTTCGACCCCGCGGCCACCGCGGTCCATCGCAAGGTCCCCGCGGGCGGTCGGCGCCCGAGCGCGCTCAACACGACGGTGCTGGCCGACGCGGAGAACTGGGGCACCGTGTTTTACTGTTGGCGGAAAAATTTCGGACTCTGGCCGGTCCGCGTGCTGCTCGCGCGGAAGCTGAGGGGTGTTTTTTTTCGCAAAATGTTCCTTCGTAATCCTCGTGGTTTTTATCAGGCGGCGCGGGAGATGGTTCGCGGTTGGAAGCTGGCGTCGCGCAAGCTGGCCGAGGGACCGCGTTATGGGCGGCTTGTTACCGAAGAGTGAAAACAGTCGGATTCATCGTCAACAGCCGTCGCCCGCAATGGGGTGCCCTTTCTCGCGGCCTGCGCCCTTGGTATATGGCGACGGGCTGGCCGGATCACGGATCGCCGATGCACTTCATGCGATTCGGATGGGTGGCGGAGGAAGTGAACCGGCGGCACAATCACGACTTGCGTTACGAGTTGTTCAAGCCTTGGCGGGATTACGACGCGGTGGTTTTTCTCAAGTCCATGGAGCACGGTTGCGCTGACTTGGCCGATGCGTTGCGGTCCCGTGGCAAGCGCGTCGTCTTCGAGGCCAATGTCGACTACTACAGCGAAGTCGCATCCGGAACCCTGCCGGCCGAGTTGGTGCCCGATGCCGTGCAGCGGGACAAGGCTATCCGCATGACCGGTGCGGCTGATGCGGTCATTGCCTCCTCGCGCCAGTTGGCCGCGGTCTGCGCTGAATGGAACACCAATGTGTCGTGGGTGCCCGATAACATTCCCTCGCGCATGGTGCCCGCTCCCGCGAGACCCTCTGCAACCGCGGGCCGGGCTCTCGAAATTTGGTGGTCGGGGATGGCGGCCAAGACGGCGGATTTGCTGCGCATTGCCGATGTGCTCGGGCGTTTGGGTCGGCGCGTGCGCCTCAACATCGTGACCGGCGATCTCGAGGCTGCCCTCCGACGTCTGCCCGGCGAAACGTCTTCGCGCTTGCGGAGCTTGCTGTCCGCTGTGCCGCACCGGTTGCACCGCTTCCGCTCCATTCCCGATCTTTTGGCGCTCTATGCCGCTGCTCCGGGGGTGATCATTTCCCCGCGTTTCCTCGACAATCCTTACAATGCCGCCCACAGCGAGTGGAAGATCACCCTCGGTATGGCCTGCGGTTTGCCCGCCGTGGCCAGTCCGCAGCCCAGCTATCTTGACGTGGCGCAACGCTGCGGTCATCCGCAGGCGGTGACGCTCTGCCGGACGGATGAAGAATGGGAGGCGGCCTTCGCGGGGGCGTTGGAGGGGAAAAGCCGGGCGGAGATTTCCGAGGCGGCGCGCGAGGTGGTGCAGAGCCACTACAGCACCGAGGTGGTGGCGCGGTTGCATGCGGAGACGGTGCACCGCGCCTTGGAAAAGCGGCCATGAACGCGGCGCGGAATATTCTCTTCGTCAAATACGGCACGTTCTCGCACGTCAACGCGCCGATGGCGGATGCCCTCGCCCGGGAATTTCCCGAAGACCGGCTGACGGTCGTTGATGCGGCGCGGGATATTCTTGCTTCCTATCCTTGGCGTTCCTTGTTCCTGCGGTTGGCGGCCAATCTGCGATCCCCGGTGGCATTTTTCCGCGGCCGGCATTCGCCCTGGGATTTCGTGTTCCGCGAGGCGGCGGCTTGGGACCTCATCTCGCGCTGGATGACGCGCCATGCAGATCCGGAAAACACGGCGTTCATTTTCCAGACGCAATCGATGTTCGACGCGTCGAGTCCGCTCGTTCCGTTCTTCGTTTACACCGACCACACCCGGGAGGCCCACCGCCGGCAAGGGGCGGGCGGAGCAGTCGCGCCGGCCTCGCGGGCATGGATCGAACGCGAACGTGCGCTCTACCGGCGGGCCGACACGGTTTTCACCTTGAGCGATTTCTGCCGGCGCTCGGTCGTCGAGGACTATGACGTGGCCCCGGACAAGGTCCTGACCGTTTCCACGGGGATCAACATGCATCTTCCCGAGGGTCCGGTCGATGCGGGGGCCCGCCGTCCGGTGATTTTGTTCGTCGGCGGCGAGTGGAAGGTCAAAGGCGGACCTTATCTGGTCGAAGCCTTCCGCCTGGTGCGCCGCGAGGTTCCGGATGCGGAGCTTTGGTTGGTCGGGTCGCAACCCGCCCGTCTGGAGCCGGGGTTGAAGGCGCACGGGCGCGTCGACCGGGGAACGCTCGACCGGCTTTACCGCGAGGCGGCGGTGCTCTGCGTGCCGAGCATCTTGGATCGCGCCAGCATGGTGGCACTTGATGCGGCGGCTTACGGATTGCCCGTGGTGACCAACCCGTTCGGTGCCGGCGCCGAGCGGGTGGTCGATGGTGTGACCGGTTACGTGGTCGATCCGCGGGATCCCGCCGCTCTTTCATCCGTGCTGATCCGTCTTCTGCGCGACCCGGCCCTGCGGCGGACCCTCGGTTCCGCCGGTCGTGATCGCGTCGAGAAGGAATTCACTTGGGAGGTGGTCGGTGCGAAAGTTGCCGACCGGATCCGTTCCGTGCTTCATGCCGAAAAGACCTGACACGAAGGAAGAGTTGGTCAAAGCGTGGCGTCTTTTGACGGCGCCGCTGCGCAAGTGTCCCGGTTTCCTGTTGCCCGGCGCACCGAAGGCGGGCACTTCCTCCCTCCATGACGCCCTTTGTTCCCACCCCGAGGTGGCGCGCGGACGGCGCAAGGAACCGACGAACTTGATCCATCATCCGGGCAGCGAACGTCGGGCACGCCTGAACTTTCCTTTCCGCTGGGAGCAAGGTGCGATCTGCGGCGATGCCAGCGTGGAATATTGGAGTCATCCGGATGCCCCCGCGGCGGCCGCCGACTTGATGCCGGAGGCGCGGCTCATCGTCATGCTGCGCGACCCGGTGGAGCGGGCGTGGTCGGATTTCCGCATGTTCCGGCGGGCCGGCACGGACCCGGGGGATTTCACGGAGACGGTTGTCCGTGCGGTGCGTTGGTTGTCGGACGGCGATGCCGCTCCGCTCTGCGAGGCAGCTACGCGACAATCCCACAATCCTTTGCGCTACGTGCGATGCGGCATGTATGCCGATCTTCTCGAGACATGGTGGCGGCACTTTCCGCGCGACCGGACGCTGGTCGTTTTCAGCGAAGAATTTTTCGCCGCACCGCAGGCCGAAGCGGACAAGGCTTGGCGTCATTTGGGTTTGGCGCCGACGGCCTTGAAGCATGTCCCGCGGGAGCGGGACAGCGGGGAAAGCGAACCGGTGCCGGCGCGGGCCCGCGAGGTTTTGCAAAGTTTCTATGCCCCGCTCAACCGCCGGCTCGCGGAACTATTGGGCCGATCCCTTCCATGGTCCTGAGGCCCGACCCGACCAGCCCGGCCAGCGAAGTCTTCTATGCGTTGCGCGAGGTGGGAAGCACGGTGCGCCGCCTGCCGGAACGCCGCGCTGCCCGCCGCCGTGCTGCGGCGGTGACGGTCTCGTCTGCCCGCGAGCCGCGGCCCAACTACGGACGCGTCGAAGAATCCGGCGCGGCGTTGCCTATCGGGGGCGAGGTCAAACTCGGACATCTCCGCGCCCGCTTCGGTGATCACACCGACGGCTTCAACCTGCTCTATCTGGTCAGCAGCGCGCTCCCGCCGCAGGTCATGGAATTGGTCCGCGTGGCCAAAGCCCGCGGAGCCAAACTGGTCTGGAACCAGAACGGCATCGCGTATCCGGGTTTCTACGGCGATTTTTACCCGTGGTTCAACCGCACCATGGCCGCCCTCCTTCCTTGGGCCGACCATGTGGTCTACCAAAGTCGTTTCTGCCGCGAGTCTGCCGACCGTTATCTGGGCCAAGCTTCTTGCTCCCGCGAAATTCTCTTCAACCCGGTCGATCTTGAAAAATTCCGACCGCGCGAAACGGCTCTGCCCGACAGCACGTGAGAACTCCTTTGCGCCGGGACCAGCCATTCCTTCTACCGTGTGAAAGCCCCGCTTGAAGCGCTCAGGATTCTCCGCGACCGGGGACGTCCGGTGCGGCTGACCATTGCCGGAGAATTCCGCTGGCGCGGCGGTTCCGGTGAAGTCGCCCGTTGCATTCGCGATCTCGGACTGCAAGACCATGTCGTATTGCGTCCGCCTTTTACGCAAGACGAAGCGCCCGCGCTTTACCAATCGGCCCATCTTCTCCTGCACGGCAAAGACAAGGATCCTTGTCCGACGGTGCCCATCGAAGCCATGGCCTGCGGACTGCCGGTGGTCGGCTTGGCCAGCGGGGGCTTGCCCGAACTGGTGCCGGATTCGGCCGGACGCCTCGTGTCGGTGCCGCAAAGTTGGACCGTCGATCATGCGGCGGACCCCGGAGACATGGCCGACGCGGTCGAGGCGTTGATGGGCAATCTTGCGGAATTTTCCCGCGGCGCCCGGACCCAGGCCGAAGAAAATTTCGACGTGCAGCCGTGGCTCGACCGCCATGCGGCGATTTTCGCGGGGGTGTTGGCGCGATGACCGATCCGGAGGGCACGGTTTTGATGCCGGCGTTCAACGCGGGCCGCTTCATCGGTGCGTCGATCCGCAGTGTCCTGCGGCAGGAATTCGGCAACTTCGAATTGCTCGTGATCGATGATGGATCGACCGACGACACGGCGACGGTCGTCGAGAGTGCCGGTGATCCGCGGGTGCGTCTGCTGCGGCATGAGACCAATCGCGGCTTGGTCGCCACTTTGAACGAAGGTCTGCACGCGGCGAGGGCTCCTCTCGTGGTGCGACAGGATGCCGATGATCTTGGTCGCCGCGACCGGTTGGCCCGCCAGGTCCGCTATTTGCGTTCCCATCCGGATGATGCCGCGGTGGGCGCCGAAGCGAACTTGATCGACGAACGCGGTCGTCATCGCGGGGCGTTGCGTTTGCCGCGCGCGCGTGCGCAGCTGCGTTGGGATCTCTGCTTCCGCAATCCGGTGCCGCACAGCTCGGTCATGCTGCGCCGCCGGGAAATTCTCGAGGAATTCGGAGGCTATCCGGATTCCATCGCCTCGGAAGATTATCGTCTGTGGTCGCGGTTGGCCGCCGCGGATCGGTTCGGACTTATTTCGCGGCGCCTCGTCTCTTATCGCATTCACGCGTCATCGGTCATGATGAGCGGGGCCGACGGGAATGCGGACATTGATCGCATCCGCCGGGACAACATGGACGCGGTGCTCGGGGACCTGACCGACGAAGCGCAACGCGAGGTGCTGCTCGGGGCTTGGTCGGATCCCGCGTCGCTCGAGTGGGGTTCTTACGTCGAGGCTTTCGAAACGGCCGCTGCGGTTTTCGCCCGGTGCCACGGAAAGCTGGGATCGGTGCCGGGCATTGAATACCAGACCTTGTTGGCGAGGGGTGCCCCTTCGCCGATCCTTTTCTTCAACGCCCTGCGCCGCTTCGCCCCGCAGCGCCTGCCGAATCTGCCTTGGCACCGGATTCTTGCCGCGGAGTTTCTGCGCCGATGAAATTTTTCATCCTCAACAGCCACGCCCACCGCGCGCTTGATCCCGAGGAGACAAGGGTTT
>CAZEYV010000151.1:0-9284 GCA_964516705.1 uncultured Chthoniobacter sp. | reverse complement strand
CGCGATCGTGGTGTTGCCGACTTCGCCGGCGGCGAGACCACCGGGGGCGGCGGGCGGTTCGGTTGGCGGGGGCTGGCTGCTGACGTCGATGTTCCAGTTGCCGCCGCCATTGTTGTCCCACGTGCCCGTGGTGTTGTTGAAGACATAGCGGACGATGGTGGCGTTGGCCGGAAGCGTGTAGGTGAATCTCCAGCGGTTGCCGTCCTTGGTCATAGCCACACCGGGCGGCACGGTCCAGTTGGCGGTGGTGTTTTCATTGTAGCCGTGATGGATGTTGACCGCGCTGGCGGAGGAGAGGTTGCGGCCGGCAGGGTCGTAATACACGGTGACGGGTTGGCCGGCCACCGGCGTGAACGGCACGGTCCACACCGGGCCTTGCGGCGCGTCGCAATCGCGGATGGAGGTGGTCCAATTCTGGCCGTTGCGGCTGTCGACGGTGGCGCCGCTTTCGAAATAAACGGTCGCGCTCGTGGCGTTGTTCGGTGCGGAAATCGTGTAGGTCCAGACATTGCTGCCGCCCGACATGTTGTAAGCGGCCCAAGTGGAACCGCCGTTGAAACTGATCTGCATGGTGACCGGCGCGCGGCCTTCCAACGGACCGTTCGCCGCGTTGTAGGTCACGGTGATCGGCTCGCAGTCGCTGGGGTTGGCCGAGAATTGCACGCTCGAGGACGGCGTCTGGCCGTCGTTGGCCACCCAGACGTGCTGGATCTCGGATTTGTGGACGTTGCCCAGCGCATCGGTCGCCTCGATGTAGTAGTCGAGGAGCTTGTCGCGGAAGTCGGGCAGCGATGCGTCGTCGATTTTGGCGAAATAGTAGTCGGCAAGGACCGGATCCGACCAGAAGGCGGGATCGAAGACGAAGTAGTCGATCTCGCCGGGATTGGCCGCCGCGGCATTGAGGGCGGTGCGCGTCTTGGGCAGCACGCGCTTGGTCATGTCGATCGTGACCCACGGGCCGGTTTCGTTCCCGCCGGCGTAGGTTTCATTCTGGTTGGAGGCGAGAGGATTGACGCCGTCGTTGTCGATGCGAACCTTTAGCTTCACGTTGCCCTCGGGGATGCCATTGATGTCATATGCGTGGGTCCAGATGTAGAACCACGAGGGCATTTTCTTCAGGAAATTGTTGTTGTTGATGTGCGGCTCGTTGTTGAACCAGCCGAAGGTGTAGGCGCCGGGATTGTAGGGGAAGCGCTGGGGCTTGAGGACGGTGGGCGGGGTTTTGTCCTTCGCTTTGCGGGCCGCCGTCATGAAGTTCTGCAGCCGGTTGACGGCGTTCCTCGTGGCGAGGGCGGGCTTGACCTCGTCGTCGTTGCCGAGGCCGCCGTAGTAGTTGAAGCCGGAGTCGAGGCCCTTGAGGTAGATGTGCCAGGCGAGCTCGACATCGTTGGGACTGGTCCAAGTGCCGTCCCAGTTGTAGGGGTGCGCGACTTTCCAAGCTTGGACATCACCGCCCTCCTCCCGCAGGACTTGCTCGGCGGTTTCCAGCCAGTTGGCCCCGGCCATGAGCGGGGCGTAGCTGAAAAATTTGAGCGCGAAGCCCGGTGTTTCCATGTCGATCTGGGTGCCGGGGTGCGTTGTCTTGCCGCGATTGGCCACGGTGGCCACCGGCGGCTCGATCCATTTGAGGAAATTCGGCGAGCCGTAGCACATCTCGGGGAAAATCCACGCGCCGTCCTCGATGTGCGTGTCCTCGGTCACGCTGCTTTTGGCGGCGTTGACGAAATCCTGCGGCGCGGACGGCTTGTAACCCGCGCGGGCCGATTCGGAAAAGAGTTGCGGCGTGGCTTCAAACCAGGAACTCGATCCGCCGCCCCAGGCGTTGTCGCCGTCGGTCGAAGGAATGACGATGACTGGCACGTTGGCGTGCGGGGCGATGTGGTCGACAATCTTGCCGATGCCTTCGTTGGCGTAGCCGTAGCGGTAGGAGAGGACATCGTCCGAGGGCACGGCATACATTTTCTTTTCCTGCCCGGTCTCGGGATCGACGTATTTGACCCGGTGCAACCGGTAGGCGAAGGGCGCGACATTCCACGCGGCGTTGCCGGGGTTGGGTTCGCCGAACCACCACTGGCTGGCATTGTCGAAACGGGCGGAGATTTGGTCGGCGCGGTTGGGCGGGCTCGACTTGATGTTGAAATTGCCCTCCGGATTGGCCTTGTCGTTGTAGCTCGGACTGGTGCGGCTGATGTGATGACTCGCCACCAGCGTCCATTCGAAGCCTTCATCGACCAGCACGTCGACGAGGTGCCGCGAGTAAGCCATTTCCGTGGGGAAAAAGCCCTTCGAGTGGTCGGAGAGATTCGCATTCCCGCCCCAAGCTTTCCACCACGCCTGCTTGAAGGCCTGGATTTCCTTGCGGAAGACCGACTTGGGCAGCAGCGGACCGAGCGAGTGGTGGTAGGTGAAACCGAGCATGTCCATGCGGGTCGATCCGGACGGCGTTATCCAGCCGCGAGCCTCGCGGTAGCCCGAGTTCCAATCGCCGCCGTAACCAAGATGACCGCCGCCGCCGAGCTGGCGCACATTGTCGATCAACGAGCCGGAATAACTCACGCCGAAGCCGCCACGGCTGTCGACACCGGCCAAGGAATTGCGCGGGCCTTTTTGGTAGGCGTTCTTGCGGTCATCGAGCCCGAAGATGTCGCTCAGATTGTTTTCGGGATGCTGTTTGGGACTGAGACCGCCGTAATTTTGTCCGGGCTTGAGCACGATCGAGTCCCACGCGTATTGGCCGCGCTGGGTCTGCGCACCATTGCTGTTCCACTCCGGCCAATAAAGCGGCTGGTGGTTGTGCCAGAAACGTGAAACGTAAACGTTGCCGTTAGCGCGGGCGAAGGTCGGGAAGAGAAGCAGGGCGCACAAGGCGCCGGCGAGGAGTCGGGGGGACTGCGGCATGAATGGGGAGGAGTATGGCGTGGTGAGCTGGGATGTCAGGGCGCGTTGCGGCTGAGTTGGAAGTTGTTGAAGAAAAAGTCGTGGGCCTCGGCATCGCGGTTGAAAAACGCCAGGCTCTCGAGCGGCGCGCCGGCCTCGCCGCCGAACTTGCGACCCTCGAAGAGCTGCACCGAATTGTCTTTGAGGTCGATCACCTCGAGGTCGTAGGTGTCGGCGTCGACCAGAGTGAGCGTGAGGGCCAGCGCTTCCCGCGTGACCGGAATGCCGGTGTCGAATTCCTGCTCGCGGTCGGTGATCAGATAATTCGGCGATCCCTCGCGCGCGAAGAAACGCAGACGCGCCCCCGTGTCGATCTCGGCCACCGAACTGTCGGCCTGACCCGTCCGGTAAGCCACGCCCACTTCGCCCGGCGACGGATCATCTTCTTCGCCTTTCGGTTGGAAAGGTCCGTGGACAAATTCGAGGGTGAAGTTGTCACCCGGTTCGAGCGGCACCGCGAGGCCGCGGAAGGCTGCGGATTCCTCGTAGCCCCGGCCGTTGGCAAAGAGGGCAAAAACCCGGTCGGTCGTGATCGGCGCAAGCTCGGGCTTCTCCCCCAACTTCCCCAGATAGTGGCCGGCGAAACTGCCTTCACCCTCCGACTTGGCCGCCATCTTCCAGGCAAAAAAACCGTTGTCCCCGCCCGAACCGACATTCCAACCGCCGTTGTACATCCCCTGATTGGCCTGGTCCTCGCCCACGTTGACCTGCGTCAGGGCCAAGGCCGGCACCGCCGGACAAAGCAGAGCGGCCAGAAGCAGGGCGGAACGGAAGGGAGGACACATCGTCGTCGCGGGGAAACAGAAATCCTACAAGCCGTGCAACCCGCTGTCAAACGACCCCGGACCTTTATCGGTCTCCCGCCCCATCACCGAAGTGCTTCCCTGTGAGTAAGTAACGCGACACATAGTCTTTGACCGCGTCCTGCAGCGGCGTCACTCCGCCGGCATAGCCGGTCGACTTCAGCTTCGTGATATCGGCCTGCGTGAAATACTGGTATTGGCCACGCAGCGCTTCGGGCATATCGATGAACTCGATGCGCGCCGCGCGCCCCATCGCCTCGAAAATCGGCTGCACCAACTCCAGCCAGCTGTGCGCCTCGCCCGACCCGATATTGTAGAGACCGCCCGCCTTCCGCGTCGCCGCCAGGTGCAGGGTCATGGCCACCGCGTCTTTGACATAAAGGAAATCGCGCTGCTGCCCGCCGTCCGGATAGTCCGGATGGTAGCTCTTGAACAACTTCACCTGCCCCGTCTCCTCGACCTGCCGCCATGCCTTGCTCACCACGCTGCGCATGTCCCCTTTGTGCTCTTCGTTCGGGCCGAAAATATTGAAATATTTCAATCCCACGATGCGCCGCAGATACCCTTCGCGCTGCGCGTGGCAATCGAACAACTGCTTCGAATACCCGTAGGCGTTCAGCGGACGCCACGCGGACAGATCGTCGGACAAGTCGTCCATCCCCTCGGCACCGTCGCCGTAAGTCGCGGCCGACGACGCGTAAACAAAGCGCGCCCCGCGGGCCAGCGCCCACTCGGCCAGCTGCCGCGAGCACCCGAAATTGTTGCGCAGCAAGTAATCCGCATCCCTCTCCGTGGTCGACGAGCAAGCCCCCAGATGGAACACATGCGTGAAATTCCCGAAGGCCCCCGCCTTGTCCGCCAATCGGTCGTAAAAATCGTCCGCCTCGACGAAATCCTCGAAACGCAACGGCGCCAAGTTGCGCCATTTGTCGTCCGTGCCGAGTTGATCGACCACCACGACACGCTCCGTCCCGTGCCACCGGTTGAGCGCGCCGACCAGCACGCTGCCGATGAAGCCCGCGCCGCCCGTGACCAGAAACCGGTCCTTGGCGGAAAATTCCGTCCCCCGCTTGGCCGCTTTCTTTTTCGCCGGCTGCTTCGCTTTGCCCATAGTCACGTCATCGTAACCGCCGCCCGCCCCGCCGCGCAAACCCCTTCGCATTGCCAGCGCGTCCCCGCCCCCGTAGCATCACCGTCATGTTGTCGCCCCGCTGGGAAACAGGGGATCCCGCGGATCCCGCCATCGCGCAGAGACTCTCCCGCGAACTCGGCATCTCCGCCCTCCTGGCCTCCCTGCTCGCCGCGCGCGATCTGGCCGACCCGGACGAAGCCGAGGTCTTCCTCCATCCCCGCCTCGCTTCCCTCCCCGATCCGCTGGAAACCCCGGGGCTCGAAAGCGCCGCCCGCCGCATCGCCCTCGCCCTCGAACGCCGCGAGAATGTCGTCCTCTACGGCGACTATGACGTCGACGGCGTCACTTCCCTCGCCATCCTCCACCGGTTCCTCGCCGCGCTCGGGCTCGAGACCTCATGTTTCCTCCCGCTGCGCGAGTCCGAAGGCTACGGCTTGAGCCGTGACGGGCTCGACCGCGTTTTCGCAGAGCACCAGCCCGCGCTCGTCATCGCCCTCGATTGCGGCACCGGTTCGCACGAGGAGGCCGCCTGGCTCGCCGCCCGCGGAGTCGACCTCGTCATCGTCGACCACCACGAACCGAAAAACGGCACCGCGCCCTGCGCCGCGCTGGTCAATCCGAAAGCCCTCGGCGGCAACACCGATCTCTGCACCGCGGCGCTTGTCTTCAAACTCTGCCACGGGATCCAGAAAACCACCGGCCGCCGCGAGCCCGACCTGCGTGACTTTCTCGACCTTGCCGCCATGGGCACCATCTGCGACCTCGCGCCGCTGCGCGGCGAAAACCGCATCATCGTCCGCCACGGCCTCGCCCGCCTCGGGCAAACCCGCTGGGAAGGGCTCCGCGCCCTGATGGAAGTCTCCGCCGTGATGAGCCCCGTGACCACGGCCGAAGTCGGCTTCCGCCTCGGACCGCGCCTCAACGCCGCAGGACGACTCCACACCGCCGAGGCTGCGCTCCGGCTCCTCCTCAGCGAAGACCCCGCCGAAGCCCGCCGACTCGCACACGATCTCGACGCCTGCAACCGCGAACGCCAGCAACTCGAGCAGCAGGTCCTCGAAGCCGCCTGCGCCGAATTGGAGAAAAACTTCGACCCGGCCCGCGATTGCGCCGTCATCGTGGGCGGCGACGGCTGGCACGCCGGGGTGGTCGGCATCGTCGCTTCCCGCCTGTGCCGCAAATACCACCGCCCCGCCATCGTCATCGGTTTCGATGACGCGGGGGACGGCCATGGCAGCGGGCGCAGCATCGCCGGCCTTTCGCTCGTCGAGGCCCTCGGGGACTGCGCCGAGTGGCTCGGACCCTTCGGCGGACACCACATGGCCGCCGGTTTGAGCGTCACCCGCGCCAACTTTACCGTGTTCCGCAACCAATTCGAAGCCGCGGCCGGACGCCGACTGCAGCCCGATGATCTCGTGCCAAGACTCAAACTCGACGCCCGGATCGACGTGGCCGAACTCGAGCAATCCCACCTCGAGGAACTCTCGCTGCTCGAGCCATGCGGCATGGGCAACCCCGCCCCGCTCTTCTACGCCCGTGCCGTCGCCCCGGTCCATGGACCGGATGTGCTCAAAGAAAAACACGTCCGCTTCCGCGTGCGCGGACGCGACGAACTCCTCGCCGCCATCTACTTCAACGGGGCCAGCGACGATTTCCCCCGCGCTCCTTGGGACGTCGCCTTCAAACTCGTGCGCAACGAATACCGGCAGCGCGTCAGCCTCCAACTCGAAGTGCAACACCTCCGCCCCGCCGGGAACTGACCTTCGTCCGGCAGGGACCGCCGGCCCGCGGCCCGCGGCCCGAACTCGAGACCCGGATCAGCATAAAAGCACGTGGAAAATCACCCATGGACTTTCTGCAGAAACTCCAATAGTGTCCGCTCTTATGGCAAACACCGACCGGGGCCGCGCCCTTCTGGCCAGCGGTTTGGCCAACCACCGCCGGATCGAAATCATCAGGTTGCTGCAAGCCCGCGGCAGTCTTTGCGTCAACGAAGTCGCCACCGAATGCCGCATCGACGTGGCCACCGCCTCCCAACACGCCAAGCGCTTGCACGAGGCCGGTCTGATCAAAAAGCGCGCCGAAGGACGCAAGGTGCAGCTCTTCCCCACCCGTCGCTCCGCCACCCTGCTGGGCACGATCGACCTCCTGTGGGAATCGCCCGCGGATTGACCGGTCCGTCCGTTTACCTCCCTGCTGCGTGAGCAAAACCGCCGCCACCGCGCCGGACCCCGCGCCGTTGCGCTGGAACTCCCCGCTCTCCGACCTCCCGCGCCTGACCGCAGCGCGCCGGAATGCCTTGGGCCAAGCCGGACTCGAAACCGTCCATGATCTGCTCCGCCACTATCCGCGACGCCACGAGGATCGCCGCAAATTCCCCGCTTTTCCCGCCACTCCGTCACCGGACCCCCTCTGCCTGCGCGGCACCGTGCAATCGGTCCGCTCCACCTACTTCGGCCGCCGCAGCCAGTTCACCCTCGTGCTCGCCGAAAAATCCGGTCGCGTCCCCGCCGCCACCGTGCAATGCCGCTGGTTCAACCTCCGCTACCTCCCGAAAATCCTCCAAGCCGGACAGGACCTCGTCATCCACGGCCGGGCCCGTGCGCTGAAAAAAGGCGGGCTTGTCTTCGATCATCCCGATTTCGAAATCCTCGAAACCGACGCGCCCGACAGCGAGCTCATCCACCTCAACCGCATCGCCCCCGTTCACCCGTCCATCGGCCCGTGGAGCCCGCGTCTGCTCCGCCGCCTCATCTTCGAAACCCTCGCGCAGCTCCCCGACGAAGACATCCCGCAACTCTGGCCCGCTTCCCCCTCAGGATCGGTCGCCGCGGCGACCGACCGCAACCTCACCTCCGCCCGCGCCCTTCGCGCCATCCACTTCCCGTCATCATGGGAGGAACTCGAATCCTCCCGCGCCCTCCTCGCCCGCGAAGAACTCTTCGAAATGCAATGCGTCCTCGCCCGGCAGCGCGCGCGGCAAACCGCCGGTCGGGCATCCGTTATCCCCCGGCAAAACGCGCTGCTCCCGCGGTTTCTCAAAGCTCTCCCCTTTGATCTGACCGGTGCCCAGAAAAAGGTCCTCACCCACATCTTCGACGACCTCGCCACCGGCCATCCGATGAACCGCCTCCTGCACGGCGATGTGGGCAGCGGCAAAACCATCGTCGCCGCCACCGCCATGCTCGGCGCCATTGCGACCGGACATTCCGCCGCGCTCATGGCCCCGACCCAAGTGCTGGCCCACCAACATCACGAAAACTTCCGCAAACTTTTCGACCCGCTCGGAATCCCGGTTGTTCTCCGCACCGCCGCGCGCAAGGAAAAGTCCGGCGCCGAGGGACCACGTATTGTCATAGGAACACATGCTCTTCTCTTCGCCCCCGACACCGTCGGCCGTCCCGCCTTGGTCGTCATCGACGAACAGCACAAATTCGGCGTCCGCCAGCGCGCCAAGCTTTCCGCGCAGGACCATCATCCACATGTGCTGGTCATGTCCGCCACCCCCATCCCCCGCACCCTCGCGCTGACCTTGTATGGTGACCTCGATCTTTCGCTGCTCGATGAAATGCCGCCCGGACGCGTCCCCGTGCGCACCCTCGTCCGGCCCCACGGGAAGCTCGCGGAAGCTGCGGACTTTGTCCGGCGGAAATTGGACGAAGGACGCCAAGCCTATCTGGTCTATCCCCTCATCGAGGAAAGCACACGCACGTCGCTCAAAGCCGCCACCGCGGAATACGAACGCTGGAAAACCCTGCTCGCCCCGCACCGCTGCGCTTTGCTGCACGGCAAACTCAAAGCCGGCGAGAAAGACGCCATCATGCAAAGCTTCCGCGCCGGCGAGACCCGCGTGCTGGTCAGCACCACCGTGATCGAAGTCGGCATCGACGTGGCCAACGCCACGGTCCTCCTTGTCGAAAACGCCGAACGTTTCGGGCTGGCCCAATTGCACCAACTCCGGGGACGCGTCGGTCGCGGTGCGGAGAAATCCTGGTGCATCCTCCTCGCCGCCGAAGAAGCGGAAGAGAAACTCGACCGTCTCAAAATCCTCGAGGAAGCCGCCGACGGATTTTCCATTGCCGAAGCCGACCTCGCCCTCCGCGGCCCCGGCGACCTGCTGGGCACCGCCCAAACCGGACTCCCCCCCGTCCGTCTGGCCAAGCTTCCCCAAGACCTCCCTCTGTTGGAAGAAGCGCGGGACCAAGCCCGCCAACTCCTCGCCGAAGATCCGGAACTCTCCGCGCACCCGACCCTCCGCAGCCGCCTGACCTACTGGGAGAAGCAACTCTTCGCCGGCGTGGCCTGAAGCCTCTTTATACCAAACACCAAAAGGTCGTGGACTTATCGGGAGAGCGTTTTTGGTAGGGCCCGCTGGCTCAGCGGGCCGCTGCCTTTCTGGTCGATGCGTGCGG
>CAZEYV010000150.1:0-19915 GCA_964516705.1 uncultured Chthoniobacter sp. | reverse complement strand
CGGCCGCCGCGCCACTGCCGCCGTATGACCGACTCGATCGCCGGACGGATGTCCTTCTTGGACCGTTACCTCACGCTCTGGATTTTCGTCGCGATGGGTCTCGGCGTGCTGGCGGGAAATTTTCTCATCGCCGATCCCGAGACATTCTTCGCCCCGGTCACGGTCGGCACGACCAACTTGCTCATCGCGGCCGGCCTGATCCTCATGATGTATCCGCCCCTGGCCAAGGTGCGCTACGAGGAGATGCCCAAGGTGTTCGCCAACCCCAAGGTGCTCGGTCTTTCGCTGCTGCAGAATTGGATCATCGGTCCGGTCCTCATGTTCGTCCTCGCCGTGCTCTTTCTCCGCGATCACCCGGACTACATGGTCGGCCTCATCCTTGTCGGCATCGCGCGCTGCATCGCCATGGTGCTGGTCTGGAACCAGCTGGCCAAGGGGAGCAGCGAATACTGTGCCGGTCTCGTGGCGCTCAACAGCGTCTTCCAGATCGTGACCTTCGGCCTCTACGCGTGGGTCTTCATCACCTGGCTGCCGGGTTTGCTCGGTATCGATCTTTCCGGCGTGCAGGGCTTGGGCGGCAAATCGCTGGCCGATGTGACCATCGGGCAAATCTTCGCCAGCGTGATGATCTACCTCGGGATCCCGTTCGCCGCGGGCGTGCTCAGCCGCGTGATCCTCATCCCGCTGAAGGGGATCGAATGGTATGACCGCAAATTCATCCCCGTTATTTCGCCGGTCACCCTGATCGCCCTGCTTTTCACCATCGTCGTCATGTTCACCTTCAAAGGCGACGCCATCGTGAGGCTCCCGCTTGATGTGCTCCGCATCGCGGTGCCGCTGACCATTTATTTCGTCCTCATGTTCGGGATCAGCTTTTTCCTCGGCCGCCGGTTCGGGGCGGACTACTCGCGCAGCACGACGCTGGCTTTCACCGCGGCGGGCAACAATTTCGAACTGGCCATCGCCGTGGCCATCGCGGTCTTCGGCATCGCGTCCGGGGTGGCCTTCGCCACCGTGGTCGGGCCCCTCATCGAGGTGCCGGTGCTCATCGGGCTGGTCCATGTCGCCTTGTGGTTCAGACGGAAATATTTCCCGCGCGAGGTCATCGAAGAAGCCGACCGTGCGGGCGAGGCGGCGCTGTCGGAACCGGACCGCACTTTCCTGCAAAGCGAAGCCTGCCGTGCGGTGCGCCGCGCCATGGAAACGTCACCATCATGAAAACCAAACCCCGCGTCCTTATCCTCTGCACGGGCAATTCGTGCCGCAGTCACATGGCCGAAGGCGTCCTGCGCGCCGCGGCCGGCGATTTTCTCGAAGTGTGCAGCGCCGGCTCGCGACCGGCGGGCTACGTCCACCCGCAAGCGATCGCCGCGTTGGCCGACATCGGTATCGACATCACCGGGCACACCTCCAAACACATGAACGAGTTCCTCGACCGCGAGGTGGAAACGGTCATCACGGTGTGCGGCAATGCCGACCAAGCCTGTCCGGTTTTCCCCGGGCAGGTCAACCGGCACCACTGGCCGTTCGACGACCCGGCCCACGCCACCGGCACGGAGGAGGAAATCGCCGCCGAGTTCCGGAGGGTGCGTGACGAAATCCGGCGTGTTTTCGAGGCCTACGCGGACGGACGCCGCGATGCAACCGGCCGCCCTTTGACGCCATGATCCGCAAACCTTGCGTCCTTTTCCTCTGCACGCACAACTCGGCCCGCAGCCAGATGGCGGAGGGTTGGCTGCGCCATCTGGCCGGCGGCGCTTTCGAGGTGTTGAGTGCCGGCACCGAACCCTCGCGTCTCCACCCGCTGGCCGTGCGCGCCATGGCCGAAATCGGCCTCGACATTTCCGGCCAACACTCGAAAAGCCTGCAGGGCATCCTCGGCCATGTGCCCGTGCGCCACGCCATCATTGTCTGCGCGCGCGCCAGCCGCGAATGCCCGCGCATTTACCCGGCCCTCGGCGAAGTCCTGCATTGGCCTTTCGACGACCCGGCAGCCGCCACGGGGACCGAGGAGGAACAGCTGGCGGCCTTCCGTCGCGTGCGTGACGAGATCGGCGAACGCCTCCGCGCGTGGCTGCCGACCCTCCCCGAAACAATCTCTGCCAACCCATGAACACCGCCGAATTCACCGCCCTGCTCTCCGCCCTCGGGGACAAACCCGTCATCTTTCTCCTGCCCGATGGCGGCCGCATCCCGGACCATGCCCACATCACCGAGGTCGGCCGGGTCGACCGCGAATTCCTCGATTGCGGCGGGGAACGGCGGAAAACTTCCTTCTGCTGCCTGCAAGCTTGGGTGGCGGACGACACCGATCACCGCCTGCCGGCGCGCAAACTGGCGGCCATTATCAGCCGCGCCCTCCAGCCGCTCGGTCTGGGCGTCCTCCCGGTCGAGATCGAATACGAGGACGGTGTGATCTCGCAGTTTCCCGTGGTTTCGCTCGGCGCGGGCGACACAGTCACCGTTCACCTCGGCACCAAGCACACGGACTGTCTGGCCAAGGAGGTCTGCCTGCCGCCCGCCGCGGCGTCCGCGGACTGCTGCGCGCCGGGTTCGGGCTGTTGCTAGACTGTCGCGCCGCCGGCGGCGACTGTGCTCGGATCGTGCAGGCGCAATAGTTCGATGCGCCCGTCGCGGTTTTCCACCAGCGCCGTGCAGTGCTCGACCCAGTCGCCGCAATTGTAATAGCTGATCTCGCCGATCTTCCGCACGGCGGGCATGTGGATATGGCCGCAGAGCACGGACCCGGCATCCGCGTCCGCCGCATACCGCGCAACGGCCTCTTCGAATTCGCTGATGAAATTGACCGCGTTCTTGACGCGCGATTTGACGTAGGCGCTGAGCGACCACGGAGCCAGACCGAGGCGGTGGCGGATCCAATGGACCGGTCGGTTGGCTTGCAGCAGCAGCTGGTAACCGATGTCGCCGACATGCGCCAGCCAGCCCATGTTCTGCACGACGGTGTCCAGTTCGTGTCCGTGCATGACGAGGATCTTCCGCCCGTCCCACGTGCGGTGGACGGCGCGCGGCATGATCTCGATGTTGCCGAAGTCGCCGGGGAACTCCGCGACGAACTCGTCATGGTTTCCCGGAATGTAGACCACCCGTGTTCCTTTGCGCGCTTTGCGCAGGATTTTCTGTATGACATCGCTGTGCGACTGGGGCCAGTAGCGCCGCCGGCGCAGCGACCAGATGTCGATCAGGTCGCCGACCAGATACAGCGTTTCGAACTCGTGGTCGCGGAGGAACTCGAGCAAAGCCCCCGACTGGCAGCCACGGGTGCCCAGATGCACGTCCGAAATCCAGCCGGTCCGATGCGAAGTCATCTGGGACAACCCATCACACGAAGCGCGCGCCGCGTAAAGACCCGCCGCTGTGACAATATCGTCACAGATAATCGTTGGCCCAAGCGGCAGCCGGTCTGATACACAGTCGGCGCGTGTTTGCTCCCGAGCGCCAACCGACGCATGCCCGCCCAATCGCCCCACAACGACCTGGTCTTGGTCATCGAGGACGAACCCGACGTCCTTGATCTTTTGCGTTTGCATCTCCGCAAGGATGGCTTTGCCGTCGTCGAGGCGTCGGACGGGGTTTCCGGTCTCAAAATCGCGCGGGAAAAGCTGCCTGCGGCCATCGTGCTCGACCTGATGATCCCCGAGATGCGCGGCGAGGATGTCTGCCGGCAGCTGCGGGCCCGCGAGACCACGGCCGCGATCCCCGTCATCATGCTGACCGCCAAAGCCCGGCCGGAGGACCGCATCGCCGGTCTCGAACTCGGGGCCGACGACTACCTCACCAAACCTTTCAGCCCGCGCGAACTCGCCCTGCGCCTGCGGTTGCTCATCGGCAAGTCGCGGGCCACCCCCGCCGGCGACAGGGTCCGGGTCGGCCCATTCGAGTTGGACCGGGGTTCTTTCGAAGTGAGGGTCAAGGGACGCCGTCTTGAACTCACCGCCCTCGAATTCAAACTTCTTGCCGCGCTCATGGAGGGCCGTGGAAGGGTTCTGACGCGCGAGACCTTGCTGCGCGATGTCTGGGGCTACCGCAACACGAGCAACAGCCGAACCGTCGACACCCACGTGCGGCGCTTGCGCCACAAACTGCGACCCCACCAAGAGCGCCTGCGGACCGTGCACGGCGAGGGTTACTTGTTCCGCGCCGAAGAGTGGGACTGAACAGCCGGATCAGACCCGGAAAATCGCGCCGAGCTTTTTGCCGAGAACAATGCTCGCGCCGAGGATGGTGACGCCGAGGAAGACCATGGCCCAGACGCCGAGCGCGCTGGCGATGAAACGGCCTTCGCCGAGGAGTTGATACAATTCGTAGATCGCCTTGGTGATGGGGAAGTCTTGCTGGCGCTGGGCAAGCAGCAGCGAGTCGGACACTTCCAACATGGCGAACGAAAAGGCCAGCAATCCGCCGGCGACCAAGTTCGCCGCGATGAGCGGCAGAGTCACTTTGCGCAATGCGCGCAGCGGTGACGCGCCGAGATTTTGTGCGGCTTCTTCGAGGGTGACGCTCGTTTGTTGGAATCCCGCTGCGGCGGAACGCACCACGTAGGGCAAGCGACGCACGGCGTAGGCGATGACCAAGAGAATGAGCGGATCGTTCACGGGATTGAGAAAATCGAAGAGCTTTCCTTCCTGCGTCATGGCCAAGTAGCCGAAAGCGAGCACGAGTCCCGGCACGGCGAGTGGCAGCATGGCCAGCGCGTCGAGGAATTGACGTCCGACCAGGTTCGTCCGCACCACGACGTAGGCGATGGCCACGCCGAGGATGAGATCGAGCAGCACGGCGAACCCCGCGTATTTGAGACTATTCTGGATCGAAGGCAGCGCCATGTTGTGTCCGAGCGCTTGCTCGAAGTGATGCAACGTGAGCGACTCGGGCAGCACCGTGCCATACCAGTTGTTGGAGAGTGCCACGAGGATGACACCGAGGTGCGGCAGCACGGCGATGAAGAAAACCAGCGCGAAAAGCGCGGTGCAGGCCAACCCGGCCAGCGGGCCGACGCGGCGGGGTCCGCCTTGGCTCGTGGCCTTGGCCATCATGGCGTGCGCGCTGCGTCCGAAGGTCAACTTGCTCGCCGCATAAAGCAGCATGGAGGACGCAAGCATCACGGCGACCAGCGCGTAGGGGAATGGATTGCCCCCGATGTCCTTGATGCCGTTGAAGACCTGCACCGAGGCGATGCGCGTGAAGTCGAACATGAGCGGCACGCCGAGTTCGGTGAAGGACCAGATGAAGACGATCGTCCCGCCAGCGAAAAGGCCGGGCATGATGAGCGGCAGCGTGATGCGCACAAATTTGCGGAATCCGGTGCAGCCAAGATTTTCCGCCGCCTCCTCCATGGCCGGATCGATATTGGCCAACGCCGCCACGGCGTTGAGATAGATGATCGGGTACAGGTTGAGCGAAATCATCAGGGCCACGCCCCAGATCTGTCCGCCAACGAGCCAGTCGACGGGGTTGGCCGGATCCTGGACTCCGAGTTGCCAAAGAAGCGCATTGAGCGCGCCTTGTTGTCCGAGGATCTGCTTGATGCCGATGGCGCCGACAAAGGGCGGCAGGATCATTGGCACGAGGATGAGCGCGCTGAAGAGCGTTTTGCCCGGAAAGAGAAAACGATCGGCGATCCACGCGAGGGGCAACGCGATGAGCATGGCCAGAATGGTCACGCTGACCGCGACAATGAAGGAGTTGCGCAGTCCCTCGAGGTAGATCGGATTGCGGAAGACTTCCGTGATGTAGGCCAAGGTGAACCGGCCGTCTTGGTCGAAAAACGCCCCGCGCAATGTTTCGGTCACGGGCAGCAGGAAGAAGCACGCGAAAAAAAGCAGCGTGATGGCGTAGACGGCGATGGAAAAGTTTTTGGACATTACAAATTCTGCCGCGCCAGTTCGGCGGCCTCCTTGTATTGGCGGCGGAAGCCGTCGGCCAGTTCCTTGGCCAAGCGCACTTCCTGCAAGCGATCGGGCGAACGGAGCACGCCGCGGAAGCGATTCAGGCATTCGTCGTAGGACAGCGCGGACAAATCACCGAACCGCGCGACGGCCCGCGGCGGGAACCCGGCTTCGCGCAGGGCTTTCCAGGCGGTGAGTTGCTCTTTGTGCGTGTCGATCGACATGACGCGGATGGCGAAGCTGATCACGCGGAAGAGCGGACCAGTCCACGCTTCGTGATAGGTGAAATGCCGCGCTTCGACATACGGATCGATGCCGGGGTCGGAGCGGTAGGGTTCATTGGACGGCACGTAGAAATCCTTGCGCACGGGCAGACGGCGCAACGCGAACTTCTCCGGTCCGCCCGGCGTGCCGACTTTGAAATTCCAGATTTTCTGTCCCTCCGGCGAGAGGACGAATTCGAGGAAGGTGCGAGCTGTCTCCGGATTGGGCGCACCGCGCAGCATGGCGATCGGGTCCACACCGACTGACGATCCGCCCAGCGGCGTGAAGTATTGCAATCGCGAGGAACCGTCGGGCAGTCGCACGGCCTCGCTCTGGAATCGTCCGAAAAAGTCGATGCACATCCCGATGGCTGCGTCGCCCTGCGAGACATCGAGCGGCACCTTCGGCGCGGCATCGGTGAAGAAGCGTGCGTTGGCTGTGATTTGTTGGATGAGCGACAGCCCATCGAGCCAACCGGCGCGCACCGCGGCATCCTCGTCGCGCGGTGCGGCATCGAGACGCTGCTGCATTTTCTGCTGGATGATCTGCTCGAACGCTTTGGCCGCGGATCCACTCTTGGTGGGATCGGCCAAGGCGACTTGGCGGACAAACGTGGGAGCGGCCAGCGCATCCCACGAAGCCGGCACTTCTTTCACCCCGAGGCGCTCGAGTGTATCGGTGTTGTAGCAAATGCCGAAGCTGGAAACGGCCGTGCCGATCCACAGGCCTTGCGGATCCCAAAACGGCTCGCCCGAAACATTCTGCGGAATGACTGCATCGGTAAACCAGTCGGGCCGCGCGGCAATGACCCCGCTGTCCACGAGGCGGCCGGCCTGCGCTTGTTGGACAAAGTCATAAGCGCCCCCGCCGAAAAACAAATCAATGCCGATGCCGATATCGGAGGAAAGAAAGGTTCGCTTGGCCGCCTGCGCTGGCGTGTCCTGCGCGGGATCTTCGGGCAGTTCGAGCGAGCGGTCGTCGAAACCGGCGTCCACCTCCGAATCCCAACGCTTGCCGAGTTTGTTGACCCAATAGTTCTGGAAAGCGGCAGTGTAATCAGAGGCGAGGTAGCGCGCGATTTCCGACGTGCCGCCGGGCACGCGCCAATCGAGGGCGACATCGCGTCCGGTTTTCTCGCGGTAATGCCGGCGGAAGGCCACGGTGAACTCGTGGCGGATGGCTTCGTTGTGCGGCGAGACGATGATCAGGCGGTCGGCATCGCCCGCCGCGACCAGTCGCTCGTCGGCCGCGGGGCGCAGCGCGAAGGGGATTCCGATGACCACGACCAGCGCGACCAGCACGAGCGAGATGCGCGCGAGCATGACTCAGGCGGGAACGACGACCACGTCATCGGCGCCCACGCTGGCGCGGACGCATTCGCCCACGTAACCCTCGCCCGGTCGCGGATTGAGTTCGAAGAGTTTAATCAAGGCGTCTCCGACGCGCACCTGGTATTGCGCGATCTCACCGAGGTAAGTTTTTTCCTCGACGCGTCCGGTGAGGGAATTCTCCGGCGCGGGGCTGTCGTGGGTGTGGTGAATGATGCGCCAGGCTTCGGGGCGCATGGAAAGGAGCACTTTCGTTCCCGTCGCCGGATGCCAGTCGCGGTCGCCGGGCACGCCGCGGAAATGCCCGTGGGCGGTTTCGACACGCAGCTGGCCATTGTCTGCGCCGCTGATCGTGCCCTCGAGAAAATTGGTCTCCCCGATGAAGTCGGCCACCACGCGGGTGTGAGGACGATGATACACTTCCTCCGGTGTGCCGACCTGCGCGACGCGACCGTTGTCCAGAATGGCCATGCGGTCGGAAATGGAGAGCGCCTCTTTCTGGTCGTGTGTGACATAAACGGCGGTGAGCCCGAATTCCTTGCAGATGCGGCGGATCTCGGAGCGCATTTCGAGGCGAAGCTTGGCGTCGAGGTTGGAGAGCGGCTCATCAAGCAGGAGACAGCGCGGATGGATGACCAAGGCGCGGGCGAGCGCGATACGCTGCTGTTGTCCGCCCGAAAGCTGCGCGATCTTGCGGTCGGCATAGGCTTCCATGCGCACGTCGGAAAGCGCGCGGGCGACGCTTTTTTTGATTTCCGCGCGCGGCACGCGGCGTTCCTCGAGCCCGAAAGCCACGTTTTTCGCCACCGTGAGGTGCGGCCAGAGCGCGTAGCTTTGGAACATCATGCCTGTGTTGCGCTTGTGCGGTGGGACGTCGGTCACATCATCCTCGTCGAAAAGGATCCGCCCCTCTTCCGGCGTGTAGAAACCGGCAATGTGGCGGAGCAGGGTGGTC
The DNA here is from genome assembly GCA_964516705.1 of uncultured Chthoniobacter sp. Taxonomy (GTDB): domain Bacteria; phylum Verrucomicrobiota; class Verrucomicrobiia; order Chthoniobacterales; family JACTMZ01; genus JACTMZ01. The sequence continues at coordinate 11,465 of CAZEYV010000150.1, read as the reverse complement.
TTGCCGCAGCCGCTCGGTCCGAGGAGGAAAAAGAGTTCGCCTTTCTGGATGCGCAGATTGACCCGGTCCAAGGCCGTCACCTCGCCGAACTTTTTGGTCAGATTTTCGACGGTGATGGTGGGCATGGGGCGACCGAATATGACCGCGACCCGGTCCGGAGGCATGCAGAAAACGGCATTTGTGACAAGTTTGTCGCAACTCGACGGAACAGCGGTATCGATACGATGCGTGCCAGGTGGAATTCTCTCTGTCGGTTAGGTTTGTGACAAAATTGTCGCCGGAAACATCATCGTGCGTCGGGCCAAAACGAATTTTCCCGCCGCGTTCAGTCAACCAGCCTATGAAAACGACACTCTTGCTCATCCTTGTCACCGCCTTCGCCGCAGCTTCCACGCCAGCCCAACAACTCTCCGGAGCGGGCGCTACCTTCCCCGCACCGCTATACCAGCGCTGGAGCGTGGAATATAACGCCGAAAATCCCGGAGTTCGGGGGAACTACCAATCCGTCGGCAGCGGGGCCCCGGGTCAAAAATTTCATCCAAGGCGTTGTCGATTTCGGTGCGAGCGATGCGGCCATGAACGACGAGGAGATGGCCAAATCCCCGCGTGGCGCCGTGCTCGTCCCCGGCTCCGCGGGCAGCGTGGTGCTTGCCTACAACCTGCCGGGCGTCGACAATCTGAAGCTCAGCCGCGAGGCCCTGGCGGGGATTTTTCTCCCAAGCTCGGACTGCTCATGGCTTATCCGAATGGAACCTCGGCCAACAACCACGGACTGCTGTTCCAAGGCTACGCGCCGCACCCGGGAGAGAACCGGCTCTTTTTCCTCGATGAAACGGGCTTCACCCCGGAAATCGGAGCGTCCAAGCTCGAAGGCAAATACGCCTTTGGTGTCTACGCCCACGGCGAATCCGCGGCAGAGCACGGGAACAAATACGGCTTTTATTGGCAGGCCGACCAGATGATCTACCGCGAGCAGTCCTCGAAAATCGGAGAGGGTGGAAACATCAAGCTGTCCGACGAGGGCCTGAGCGTTTTCAGCCTCTTTGTCTTCGCGCCTTCCTACAACAGCAACTACCCGTTCTACACGCAGGGCGGACTCGCTTACAAAGGCCTCATTCCCGGGCGCGGCAAGGACACGCTTTACGCCGGCTACGGTCTGGGCACGTATTCGGATCCCGACGAGACCCACACGATGGTTATCGAAGGCGGCTACCGCTTCCGTCTCAATGGCTGGTCGTCGGTTTCGCCCTACTTCCAATATTTGTCGCGCCCGGACGGAACTTCCGAGGTAGCCAATGCCGCCGTCCTCGGCGTCCAGCTCGGGATCGATTTTTGAGCGGCGCGGTGCATCCGGGGAGTCCCTGCGCGTGCTGCTGGCGCGCGCGGGGATGGGCTGCTAGCCTCCGGCCGAATCCGGCACTCCCCGTCCCATGCGTGCTTTTGTCGCCATTTTGTTTCTCTCGGCGGGATGCGCTTGCGCCGCGGAGGGCGGGAATCCGCAGGTTGCCACGTGGTGGAACGGGAAGCGGATCACCGGGGATCTTCTCGGGTTGCGTCCGGCGGCCGCCGAGCATGGGCTGACCGTGACTGGCCGCTGGCGTGGCATTTATTTCGGCATCCTTGAAAGCGAAAACGGCTCCGGCAACGCCTTTTCGCAGGAGGTTGTGTTCAGCGCGGCACTCGATCTCGGGAAAGCTCTGCGCTGGGAGAGGCTCGAGGGATTGACGGCCTTCGGCGAGGGGAGGTGGCGCGATCCGGGACCCGACGCCAACCCGGACAACCTCGTCGAGGCCGACAGCCTCTTCAATCCGTCGCGCTATTCCGGCGGGACCGGTTGGCGCATGGTCAACTTCGGCCTGCGCTACGCACCCTCGTCGCTTTTTGGTGTAGAGGACCTGCTCAACGTCCAGGCCGGTTGGTTGCGTCCGCAGCAGGAATTCATCCTGCAGCCCGTGGCGCAACTCTTCGCCGACAACGCGCTGGCCAGCTCGCGCGGTCTCGGCGGAAATATCCCGTTCAGTTCCAGTTTTTCCACGTGGGGCGGCACGCTGGAGGTCAAACCGGCCCGCTGGTCCTACACCAAGCTCGGGCTGTTCATGTCCTATCCAAACCCCACGTCCTCGGGCAACCACGGCCTGATGTTCCGCGGAGAGCCGCCGGAGAACGGGCTCTTTTTCATCGGTGAAACCGGCGTCAGACCCGAACTCGGCGTTTCCAAACTTCCCGGCGAATACGCTTTCGGCGGGTATTTTTACGGCGAGGACAACAAGGAATTCGGCGGCGACAAATTCGGCTTTTATTGGCTGGCCGACCAGATGCTGTGGCGCGAGGGCGGCGAGCAGGGTCTGCGCCTGTTCAGCCTCTTTTACTTCGCCCCGGCCTATGACAATGACTTTTCCTTCTACGTGCATGGCGGCTTCGCTTACGAGGGCTTGGTGCCCGGTCGCGACCGCGACCAACTCATGATCGGCGCGGCCCTCGGGCAATACGGCGACCGCGGGTCCGGGGCCGGTCAAACCGTCTTGATCGAAGCCGGCTACCGGTTCCGGATCAACCACTGGTCGTTCGTGCAGCCCTTCGCCCAATACCTCGTGCGACCCGGCGGCACCGATGCCGTGGCCGACGCCGCGATTCTCGGTGTGTCGCTGGGCGTGGACTTCTGAGTTCTTGCCGCCCTCCTCGCCGCGCTCGCACCGCGAGTCGATCGCGGGCTTGATCGAGCCTGTAGCGGCGGGCTATGTCCGTCGGGCCATAAGGAACAAAAGGACCGACGGACATAGTCCGCCGCTACATCCCTGCTGGACACTGAAAACCATGGCGGGCCGCGGGCTCTTTCCGCTTGCCCGCCCGCCGCGGCGTCCTACGCTGGAAGAATGAAAATCGGCTTCATCGGCTGCGGCAAAATGGGTTCCGCGCTCATCCAGGGCGTGCTGGCCGCCAAATTGAGCGAACCTTCCGAAGTGCACGTGCATGACCGCGTGGCCGAACCGGCCGAGGTGCTCGGCACCGAAAGCGGCGTGCGCGTGGTCCGCGGCAACCGGGAAGTGGCCGCCGCCTCCGACATCGTCGTTCTGTGCGTCAAACCCGAGGATGCCCTCCCCGCGGTGACCGCGGCCGCCGGCGAGCTGAAGAACAAGCTCCTCATTTCCATCGTGGCCGGCATCACCATCGAGGCCCTGCAAAAGGCGGCCGGTCCGGACTGCCATGTCGTGCGCGTCATGCCCAACACCGCCGCGCTCGTGCAGAAGGGCGCTTCCGCTTATGCCACGGGCCGCGGTGTCACCGAAACCGACACCGCCGCGGTCGAGCAGATCTTCACCTCGGTTGGTCGCGCTTTCCCGGTGAAAGAAGCGCTCCTCGACGCCGTGACCGGCCTGAGCGGGAGCGGTCCGGCCTATGTCTATCTTTTCATCGAGGCCCTGGCCGACGGCGGCGTCATGATGGGCCTGCCGCGCGACCTCGCGACCAGACTCGCCGTGCAAACCGTGGCCGGCTCGGCGGAAATGGTGTCCGAAACCATGATGCATCCCGCGCTGCTCCGCGAAATGGTGACCAGCCCCGGCGGCACGACCATCGCGGGTTTGGCCGAACTGGAACGCGCCGGCGTGCGGGCCGCGGTCATGGATGCGGTCTGCGCCGCCACCCTGCGCGCGCGGGAACTCGGCGGCGGCGATGCGGAAGCCTGACCGTCACGCGGCGGGTCTCGCTGCAACTGCCTTCTTTGTCATAAGCGCAGCGGGTCTCCATGCCGCGCCGCGCGGCGGACTTCCCGCGACCCCGGGGCCGTCGTCGGCTCCGCAACCACCCCCCGCCGCGCTCGTGCCGGTCGAAGTTCCGCCCGAGGCGCAGCCTCCCGTCGCGACCGAGACCTTGCACCGCATGGGTGTCGACGGGCTCCAAGCCTTCCGGCGCGGCAACTACGCCGGTGCCCGGGAAGCCTACCGACGCGTGCTCAAGGTCGACCCGGACAACTTGCCGGCGCTGGTCAACCTCGGCGTCACCGAATACCGGCTCGGGCAATACGAAGAGGCCGAGCGCCTCTTGCAATCTTCGCTGCGGCTCAAGCCGGACCACGCCACGGCCTGGTTGAACCTCGGCATCCTCTACCTCGACCGCGACCAGACCATGTCGGCGCTGGCCGCCCTCGCGCAGGCCGTGGTGCACGCGCCGTCCGATCCGGTCGCGCGCAATTACCTCGGTGTCGCGGCCGGACGCAACGGATGGTTCGACGCCGCGGAGTCCGAGTTGCGCCGCGCCGTCGAATTGCGTCCGGAATATGCCGACGCGCACTTCAACCTCGCCGTCTTCTGTCTGGAACGCAATCCGCCCGCCGTGGAACTCGCGCGGCGTCACTACCGCCGCGCCCGCGACCTCGGCGCCGCGCCCGACGCGCTCATCGAGCAGGCCGTGAAGTGACGGCCCGCGGTTGATTCTCCCCGCAAAAGCGGGCATTGTGACGGGTCGCATGCGCGTCCTGCCCGCCATCCTCGCGTTCCTGCTCCCCGCCTTCCCGCTGGCGGCCAAAGCGCCGCCCCCCCAGGTGCACGGTCAGTCGGCCATCCTCGTCGACGTCCGCTCCGGGCGTGTCCTCTTCAGCAAAAATTCCCGCGAGCACCGCGCCGTGGCCAGCACGCAAAAACTGCTCACCGCGCTGATCATTGCCGAGTCCGGCAACCTCTGGGAGCGCATCACCATCCGTCCGGAAGACACCGCCGCCGCCCCGACCAAGCTTTATCTCAAAGCGGGACAGACCTACTCGCGCTTCGAGTTGCTCCAGGCCCTGCTCATCAAGAGCCCCAACGATGCCGCCCTCGCGCTGGCCCGGTCCAATGCCGGCAGTTTCGAGGCTTTCGCGCTCAAGATGAACCGCCGCGCCCGCGCCATGGGTGCCAACTCGTCGCGGTTCCTCAATCCGCACGGGTTGCCGGCCGACGGACAATTTTCCACCGCGCGCGACATCGCCATCATCGCGCGCAACGCCTACGCCAATCCGGTCGTCCGCCGCATCGTGGCCACCCCGCGCGCCGAATTCCGCTTTGCCGACGGCCGCGTGCGCCAACTGGTCAACACCAACCGCGTCCTCCACCAGGCCCCGTGGTGCAACGGCATGAAGACCGGCTTCACCAACGCCGCCGGGCACTGCCTGGTCTCGAGCGGACAAAGCAACGGGCGCGACGTCATCGCCGTCGTCCTCGGCAGCAACAAGGCCAACGTCTACGACGACTCGAAGCGGCTGCTGGAATGGGGGCTGCGGCTTTGAACGGCCCCGCTGCGCCGTCCGCCGGCACCCGCATCGACTACGCCGCCGAGTTGAACGACCAGCAACTGGCCGCGGTGACCTCGGCGGGCGGCGCTGCGCTGGTCATCGCCGGTGCCGGCAGCGGCAAGACGCGCACGCTGATTTACCGCGTGGCCTGGCTCCTCGAGCACGGGGTCAAGCCGTGGCAGATCCTCTTGCTCACCTTCACCAACAAAGCGGCGCGGGAGATGACCGGGCGGGTCAGTGAATTGCTCGGACCCGACGCCGACGGCATCTGGGGCGGAACTTTCCATTCCATCGGTAACCGCCTCCTGCGCCGCCACGCCGAGACCATCGGCTTCCGGCCCGGTTTCAGCATCCTCGACCGCGAGGACCAGTCCGACCTGCTCAAGAGCGTGGCCAACGACGCCGGCGTGCCGCGCGACAAACGCTTCCCCAAGCCCGACGTCCTCGCCGAGTTGTTCTCCCTCTCGTCCAACACCGGCGACCCGCTCGATGTCGTGGTGCACGACCGCTTCGGCTACTTCGACGGCATGGCCGAGACCATCGCGTCGGTCCGCGCCGCCTACGAACGCCGCAAGGTTTCGGCCAACGCCATGGACTTCGACGACCTCCTCCTCCGCACCAACCAGCTGCTGCGCGATCATCCGGAGGTCGGCGAGCACTACCGTCACCAGTTCCAGCATGTGCTGGTCGACGAATACCAGGACACCAACCTAGTGCAGGCCGAACTCGTCGACCTGCTCGGATCGAAGCACGGCAACATCATGGTGGTGGGTGACGACGCGCAGTCGATCTACTCGTGGCGCGGGGCGAACTTCGAAAACATCCTCAAGTTTCCCGAACGCTACGCCGGCGCGCAGACCTACCGCATCGAAACCAACTACCGCAGCGTGCCCGGCATCCTCGAGGTGGCCAACGCGGCCATCCGCGGCAATGTCCGCCAGTTCGAGAAAAACCTGCGCGCCTGGCGCAAGGCGGGCGGACGTCCGGTGCTGGCCGAGTTGCCGACCAACAACGACCAGGCCGCCTACGTCGCGCAGCAGATCCTCGAACTCAACCGCCAGGGCCTCGAGTTCCGCGAGATGGCCGTGCTCTACCGCGCGCACTTCCACTCGATGGAAATCCAGCTCGAACTGACCCGGCGCGGGATCCCGTTCGAGGTGACCAGCGGACTGCGCTTCTTCGAGCAGGCCCACATCAAGGACGTCGCCGCGTTTTTGAAGTTCGCCCTCAATCCGAGCGACGAGACCGCCTTTCGCCGCATGGTGCGTCTCTTGCCCGGGGTGGGGGAGAAAACCGCCGACAGCCTGTGGTCCATCGTCAAAGCCGGCGCCGGATCCGCCGCGCCTTTCGGCGAAGTCCTGCGCATGGCCAAACCGCCGGCCCGCGCGGCCAAAGTCTGGGAGCAACTGGCCGCCACGCTCGACGAGATCGCGCCCGCACGCCAGGCGATCGCCCCCGACCGCGCCATCGAGACGGTGATGGAGGCGGTCTACGAGGACTACATGAAGGCCGAGTTCGCCAACTACGAGAACCGGCGCGAGGACCTGCGCACCCTCGCCGGCTACGCCCGGCAATTTTCCTCGCTCGAGGAATTTCTCGCCCAGATCGCGCTGCTGACCAATGTCGACGGCGGAGGTGCGCGCCGGGACACCGATACGGACCGCGTGGTGCTGTCCTCCGTCCACCAGGCCAAGGGCCTCGAATGGCGCGCGGTCTTTGTCATATGGCTGACCGAGGGGATGTTCCCCGGTTCCCGCTCGCTGGAAAAACCCGACTCGCTGGAAGAGGAACGCCGCCTTTTTTATGTCGCCGTGACCCGCGGCCGCGACCACTTGCATCTTTGCTATCCGCAAATCCGCCTCAACAGCGGCTACGGCGAGCCGTTCCAGCGGCGCTCCCGCTTCCTCGCCGAACTCCCCGCCCACCTCCTGGAGAATCCCGGGGCCGACGAGGCGCCCCGCGAGTCCAAGCCGGCCAAAAAATCCGGCGAGCGCGATTGGTGGTATTGACGCGGCCCGGGCGCCGGTTGTGACCAAACTTTCACAATTGCGCGTTTGGCCTCCGCCGCCGCGCCGCGTTTGATCCTGGCATGCACCCGCACCTGCGCTTGCCGGCGCCCGTTCCGGCTTCCCGCCACGAGATCAATGGCACGGAGTTTGCTCCTCCTGTTCTTCCACTATGAGTGACCCAACTGTCTTCCTCGACCGCGAGGAGTGCGCGCTGCCCGTGGCGGATGATGCCCTCTCCAATTTGCCCGGGCGCGTGCGTGACATCGCGACCTTGCGAGGACTCGGTTACTCGTGCCTCGAAATCGGGCGCCGCCTCGGCATCACCCCGCAGGCGGTCTCGGTCACGTTGGTGCGTTACCGCCGCCGCGCCGGCTGCTTCGGCGCCGGATCGGAAATGCTCGAGTTGTCTTCCCGCGCCGCCAATGCTCTGGCCCGCATCGGGATAGGCAGCCGCGACGATGCGCGGAGCCGCGATGTTTTCGCCTTGCTCGGTCGCGAACGCAATTGCGGCACGAAGACCCTCGACGAAATCCGCCGCTGGCTGGATTGCGGCGAAGACGGACCCCGGCCATGATCAAGACCCCGACACTTTTCCGTTCACCCCGGAACCAACCAACCGAAGGAGGTGAACATATGATGACCGCAACCCTGCTGATCGGCGCCGCGTGCCTCGCGGCCATGGCAGCCGGTTTTATCGCGATGATCAGAGATTGACCGGTCGGTGGTGCTGCCGTTGAAGCACCACGGAACGGCCGATTTCGGGAGGGCGGGGGAAACCCCGCCCTCTTTTCGTCGCGGGCACGCTCACCGGTCGCCGAAACTGATCCCGACGGAACGGGCTGAAGCCACGGTTTCGGAATCCGGCGGCACGGTGCGCAGTTTGCTCACCGCTTTGGCAATGGATACGCCGCCGACGTGGTAGTCGAGGTAGCTCACCATGTGTCCGAACTTGCCCTCCGCGATGAGCCGCACCGCGCCGACCCCGAAACGCGTGGCCAGCACCCGGTCGAGCGCGCTCGGGGTTCCGCCGCGTTGCAGGTGGCCGAGGGTGACGAAGCGCGCTTCCTGACCGGTCGCCGCCTCGAGTTCCTCGGCCAGCTTCTCGCCGATCCCGCCGAGCCGCACTTCGCCTTGCCCGCGCAATTTTGCCGCTTTGGTCATCAACTTCTTCCCGTGCTCCTTCGCGCCCTCGGCCACCACGATCATCGTGCTGCCGAATCCGTTGGATTTGCGCTCCTTGAGCAAGTCGACCAGCACTTTCTCCCGGTAGGGGATTTCCGGGATGAGGATCACGTCCGCCCCGCCGCCCAGCCCGCCGTGCAACGCGATCCAGCCGGCATGTCGTCCCATCACCTCCACCACCATGATGCGTTTGTGGCTGCGCGCCGTGGTGTGCAAACGGTCCAGCGCATCGACCACCACCTCGACCGCGGAATCGAAGCCGAATGTCATGTTGGTGGCCGAGAGATCGTTGTCGATCGTCTTGGGCACGCCGACCACCAGAACGCCGGCCTTTTGCAATTGCAGCGCCGTGCTCAGCGACCCGTCCCCGCCGATGCAGACCAGGGCGCCGAGCCCGAGACCCTCGAACGTCTCTCGCGCCTCGCTTAAAATCGCCTTGGGAATCTCCGCCTTCCGCCCCGCGCCGACCTTGGCCGCGAAGCGTCCGCGGTTGACCGTCCCGAGGATCGTCCCGCCCATCGGCATGATGCTGTCCACCCCGTTCGGATCGAGTTTGCGGTAGCGCACCGGCGAGATGAGCCCCTCATAACCGTCGGAAAACCCGTAGGTCTCCCAGCCCTGCTCATGCGCCGCCCGCACCACGCCGCGGATGACTGCGTTCAATCCCGGACAATCCCCGCCGCTGGTCAGCACCCCGATTCGTTCGATTTTTGGCCGCTTCATGGCCTGTGAATCAGCATTTTCGATGCCAAAGCTCACCTGCTTGTCCGCCGCGGGCCGTCCTTAATCCAGGCGGATGGCGCCGCCCCACTGCCCGCCGCTCTCGGCTCCGGCGGCGGCGATCTGCAATACGAGCAGGCGCTGTGCTTCGTCCCGCTGGATGGTGTCCGCTTCCGACGCGGCGCGACGGGTTTCCTTTCCGCCCTGCTTCACGCCGCGAGTTTGCTAAAGTCGCTTTTGACTTTGGCCGTGATCCGTTTGGCTTGCTTCATGATGCGGCGGAAGTCGCAGGATGTTTGCAGGTTGAACCAGAACTGCGGGCTTTGCTTGAAGAACTTGCCGAGCTTGAGCGACATCTCCGGCGTGATGGAGCGGCGGCCGAGCACGATTTCGTTGATGCTGCGCGGGCTGACGCCCAAAGCCCGGCCCAGCGCGTTCTGCGAAATGCCCATGGGCTCGAGATAGTCTTCGAGCAGAATCTCCCCGGGCGTGATCGGCGTTTTCATCCTCTATATCCTATGGCGTTATAGGTTAATGTCAATGGTAGTCGGTGATGGCAACGTCGGAAGGTCCTCGCGGGGTCCAACGGAAAACGATGCGCCACTGATCATTGATGCGGATGGAGTGCCATCCGGCCGCGCGGCCCTTGAGTGGTCCGAGCCGGTTGCCCGGAGGCACGGCAAGATCCGACAGTTCCTCCGCCGCATCGACGGCCAAGAGTCTGCGCAGGGCGACGCGCGCGATCCGGGCAAAACGTCGATTGCCTTCGGTGCGGAACAGTTCCTCGGTGTCTTTGTCGGCAAAGGAGACAATCATGGGCGATCAGTGACGCTGGCGTAGATGGGAACAACGCTGAAGTGAAATCAAAACGGCCGGAGCCCGACGTTTCTCACAGAGGCGCGGAGGGCACGGAGGCTGAGTATCCTCGGATTTCATCAGCTGCCAGTGAGTTCGATGTTCCTGAGTGAACCCGCAGCTTCAGTGCCAAAACTGTCCCCGCTCTGCTCCGGGCGGGAGGCAAGAGCAGCCCGGACGCCTGCCAGCACGGAAGCGACGCATTTGTCACAATTTTCCGGTTGGCAAAGCGCCGCCTCGGGTGTTTTTTGACACTTGGTCCGCGGCTGTATCGCCGGTCCCATTCCGATCCACCACAACCATGAAAACCTTCCTCACCTTCCTCGCGTGCGCCGGCGTCTCGTCGGCCACTCTGGCTCCCACCCTCGTCCGTGCCCAAGCCCTCGCTTCGGCCGATTTTTCCGCCTACGCCGACGGCGCCTTGGTGGGGCAAGAGGGATGGCAGCAATACCAAACGGAGACCACTCTTCCTCTGACCGTCGCCGGCGGCCGCGTGGGTTGGGCCGGCGGCGCGACAGTCAACAACCAGGATGCCTTCCTGCCCTTTCCCGAGCAAATCACTCAGCCCGCCAGCGGTTCGACGGTCCTCAACTTCGACCTCTTCCTCAACGTCTCGGCGCCTTCGGCGTCCAATCCTTCCTACTTCGCCGCGTTGAACACCCTGACCACCTCGACGACCAGCCGCAACTTCCCGAACGCCCGGCTCGTCGCCCTCGCCCAGGAATCGGGCTTTGTTTTCGGCGCGCGGGTCAACGGCCAAGGCGGCTACCCGTTTGTTTACGGCACCAACATTCTGACCATCGGCGAGGACTACGCCCTCCGCGCCGAGATCAACATGGTGGCGGGCAATGCCAATGATTTCATCAACCTCTACGTCGGTCCCGACTTCGACAACCTCTCGCTCTATGCCACCGCGGGCTACTCTGGCTCCGGGACCGTGAACGACCCGTCGTTCGGCGCCATACTTCTTTCGCAATTCGGCACCGCCTCCACTATTGAAGCCGGTGTTTCCATCGAGAGTGTTTCGGTCGTCCCCGAGCCCGGCACCTACGCGTTGCTCGCCTTGAGCGGAGCCGGCCTCGCCGCCTACCGCATCCGCCGCCGCTCGCCCCGCTGATTCCCAGCCATCCTGTTTCCGTCGGCCCGGGGCCCCCCCCGGGGGGGGCCCGTTCGCTTTCCAGTCGGATGGAGTCTTCGCCCCGCGCACGCCGGAGTTGTGACAGAAAATTCACATCTCCCGACTCTGCACCGGCCCGGGTGCGGACTCATAAAGGGCTCCGCGGTGAGATGCTTCCACTCCATCCTGATCCTCTCGGTGGCCGCTTCGGTTTCCGGCAGATCGGCCAGATGGCCGCGCGATTCCTCGAGGAGCGAGCGGGTCATGCCGCGAGGGGCTGGGCTTGGGCGCAGATCATTCGTTTGAAATGTGTGGT
>CAZEYV010000149.1:0-19157 GCA_964516705.1 uncultured Chthoniobacter sp. | reverse complement strand
CCGCGCGCGGGGGCGGGATCAGGTTCCCGCCGGTGGCGCTTCACCGCCGTTGAGGTGCGAGCGGATGATGTGCTCGGCTTCCTCATGGCGACTGCGCCCATTTTGGCTGGCGGAAGCGTCGAGGGCCTCCTCAAGTTCGGTGGCAAGGTCGTCGAGGACGAGTTCTTCGGACGCGCTGCCCGGATCGTGGAGGTTGCTCATAAATCGCTATGTATTACGTTCATAATATGCAGGCAATCATAAACTTGTTGAACACGAAGTCGTTGGGATTATGCTGAATTTCTCATCCGCCACCTTGTCATCATGACGAAAATCCACACAGCCCGTCCGGTCACCGTCCGACTGACCCCGAAAGAAGTCAAAAGGCTTGATGCCTTGGCCGAGCAGTCGGGCATGACGCGCCACCGTTACATGAGCCTCGTGCTCGAGCGGGCCATGCGGAGCGGTTTGGTGGTCCGCGAAACCGTGGAATACACCGAAGCTACGCCGGTCGATCAGGCGAGTTGAGGCGTGTGGGCGTGGCACGGGGCCCATTGGACGCGACGGGCGCGGTCCCGGCAATTCCCCTGCGTGTCATAGCCGGTTTTTTCCCGCCAGCATGGCTCCGCCTTGAGCGGTGACAGGCTTCCGTCTGTTCCTGTATAGTGTCCCGTATGCGCGTTTTCATCAGCGGCGTTTGCGGATTTGTCGGATCCGAGCTGGCCTTGGGTTTGCGCGGGCAGGGTCACGAGGTATCGGGTTGCGACAATTTCAGCCGCCCGGGGAGTGAGTTGAATCAGGCGAGGGTGGAGTCTGCCGGGGTCGAATTCTGGCGCGGGGACGTGCGGCGGGAGTCCGACTTGGAGCGCGTGCGCGGGGTGGATTGGCTGATCGATGCGGCGGCCAATCCGAGTGTGCTCGCGGGGGTCGACGGCAAGACGAGCAGCCGGGAGTTGCTGGAACACAACCTGTGGGGAACGGTCAATTTGCTCGAGGTCGGCAAGCGCGAGGGTGCGGGGATGATCCTTTTGAGCACGAGCCGGGTGTATTCGATCCCGGCTTTGTGCGCGCTTCCGGTCGAGGCGGAGAACGGAGGTTTCTTGCTGCGCGCAACGGGCACGGCGTGCGGTCCGCGGGGCCTGACCGAAGAATTTTCCACCGCGGCGCCGGTCAGTCTTTACGGGGCGAGCAAGCTGGCCAGCGAGCAGTTGGCCCTGGAATACGGGGCGGCTTTCGGTTTTCCGGTGTGGGTCAACCGCTGCGGGGTCATGGCCGGCGCGGGCCAGTTCGGCAAACCGGACCAGGGCATCTTCAGCTACTGGATCCACAGCTGGGCGCGGCAGGCGCCGCTCAAATACATCGGCTTCGGCGGGACCGGACACCAGGTGCGGGACTGTTTGCATCCGCACGATCTCCTCGGGTTGCTGGTCAAGCAGATGGCGGTGGGCAACGAGGGAAAAGAGAGGATTTTCAACGTGGGCGGCGGCGCGGCCTCGGCCCTGTCCTTGCGCCAGCTCTCGGATTGGTGTGCCACGGAATTCGGTCCCCGCGAGGTGGCCGTCGATCTTGCGCCGCGTCCTTTCGATCTTCCCTGGGTCGTGCTCGATTCCGCGCGGGCGGAGTCGGTGTGGGACTGGAAACCGCGACACGGTGTGGCGGAGATTTGCGCGGAGATCGCGCGCCACGCACGCGAGCATCCGGAGTGGCTGGCTGTCTCCGCGGGCCGGTGAAAATGCCCGCTTTGCAGCTCGATGTGGTGGCTTTGTCCGGGGCGCCGTCATGGGAGCCCTGGCTGAGTGCGGAGGAATCATCGCGCGCCGCGGCCATGGATCAACCGGTGTTGCGGGCGCGGTTCGTGGTTTCCCGCGGGTTGCGGCGCAAGGTTCTGGCCGCTGTTCTCGGACGTGCCCCCGCTGAATTGGCCTTCGTCGAAGAGCCCGGAGAGAAGCCGCGGTTGCGGTCCAACGACGGCGTCGACTTCAATCTGTCGCACGCGGGAGACCACGTGGCCTTGGTCACCGGTCGGGGCGGCGTGGGGGTCGATCTGGAAAAGATCCGGCCGGTGCGCACCATGACGGCTCTGGCCGCGCGCTATTTCCACCCCGAGGAATCCGCGGCTTGGGGGTCGTTGCCCGCGACGGATCAGGAGGAAGCTTTCTTTCTGCTCTGGGCGGCCCGCGAGGCGGCCATGAAGTGCGCCGGGACGGGTTTGGCGCGTGGTCTGGCCCTGACCCGCATCGACCCGGCGATCATGGGATCCAGGCGGGCCTGCGGCCGGGTGGGGCCGCAGGAATTGGTGGTGCATCGTGCGGACGCGCCGGCGGGCTACGTGCTGGTCACGGCGACGGCGGCCGTCTGACCGCCCCGGCGCGGGTCTCTTCCGGCAAGTATCTCTTGATCCCCGGCCCGGAGCGGGCACTTATGGGGGTGAGCATGAATCCCGGAGCGGCCATCATTGTTTTTCTCACCTTGGCGGCGGTCCTGCTCTTCGGTGGTCTGGCCTACTTCGGCGCGGCGGAGCCGGGGGCGGGCGTGGCTCAAGGAAGCGCGGCGGAGACGGTCGTGAAGACGGCTGAGACCGCCAACGCTGACGCGGCTCCTTCGGACGATCCGGGGACCGGGCGGGAGAGACCGGCCGCTCCGTCTCTCCGTCTGGCCGGCGAGGGGAATCTGCTGGCCGGTCTTGCCGCGGCCGGGGACGGGCGGGGGCGTGAGGCCTATCTCGACGGTGTCGTGCGCCGGTTGGCCGCCCTCGGGCCCGAGGTGGCGCTGGCCCAGGTGCAGCAGTTGCCCGACGCCGAAATGCGCGACATGGCGATGCTCGCTTTGCTGCAGGAATGGTCCGGGGTGAGTACCTTGGAGTTGATCCGGAGCGGCGACATCTGGCGCTTCGGCACCTCGGGGGCCCTCGGGCTCCATCTGCTCGAAAAGGGCCTGATCACACCGGACCGTGCCGCGGAGTTGGCGCGGTCGAGCACGGACGCCAACCGTCGGTCCGAGTTGCTGGCGCGCGTGGCGACCGGCATGGCGGCCTCGAACCCGGCGGCCGCCTTGGCCCTGGCCGACGGCCTCGGCGGGCGGGAGAGACAACGTTTTGCCGAGCGCGTGGCCACGGATCTGGCCGGCCGATCGCCCGAGGCGGCGCGGCAGTTGGCTTCGCAGACCGCAGACCCGGGTCTGCGTGGTGCCATGTTGACCGGCATCCTCGCAGTGGAAGCTTCATCCGATCCGGCCGCGGCTGCGCGGAATTTTGCCAGCATGCCACCTGAATCGCGGGATGGTCGCGCGCGCGCGGCGCGGACCATTGCCCAGGAGTGGGCCGCCAATGACACTGTGCCGGCCATGCAGTGGGCCTCGGGCTTGGAGGACGAAAGTGCGCGGCAAGCGGCGCAGCAGGGCATCCAGGCCGCGGCGCCCGTCGGCATCGGGGCGCGCCTGGGCCGCGGGGACGGGGGCGTTCCCGTTCTCGAGGCGTTGGTTCCCGGCAGTCCGGCCGGCGCCAGTGGACAGTTGCAACCCGGCGATGCCATTCTTGCGGTGAGCGGACCGAACGGCTCGTGGGTCGATTCGCGGAGTGTGCGCATGGGCGAGTTGATCGGCATGATCCGCGGCGAGCCGAACACCCAGGTTTCTTTGCAGGTGCAGTCGCCGGGCCAGACGGCTCCGCGCACGGTGACGCTCGGGCGCCAGCAAATCATCAATCGTCCGCAATAAGCGGGGCTTCA
Organism: uncultured Chthoniobacter sp.; assembly: GCA_964516705.1. Taxonomy (GTDB): domain Bacteria; phylum Verrucomicrobiota; class Verrucomicrobiia; order Chthoniobacterales; family JACTMZ01; genus JACTMZ01. Next base: position 15,453 of record CAZEYV010000149.1, on the reverse strand, counting down.
GGGCCCGAGCACGACCGAGGAAAAAGGCGGAAGCTTGAGGCGGCCGGCCTCCGGAACGGTTCCGGGTTGCGATGACCACACGGGGAGGTGGAAAGCTGCGGCCTCGGGCGGCAGATCGACCGTGGTGGTGCGGCGGGAAACGTTGTGGATGACGAGAACGTCGCCGGACGGGTGACGGTGGAAAAATGCCACGAGGCGTTCGTGCAGGTTCTCGAGGGGCTCGAGTTCGCCTGCGGAGAGGGCGGGCGTGTCCCGGCGCAGGCGGATGAGGGATTTGTAATGGTTGAGCAGCGATGGCCCGTCCTGCGTCTGCACGGCGACGGGCTCGACTTTGTGGTCCTTGCTGTGGCGCACCTCGCGCGACCGCGCGCGCCATGGGTCGGGGCTTGCTTGCCAGAGCATGGGCTCGCGGATGAAGGGATCGGGCTTGAGTCCGCGCATGCCGATTTCCTCGCCGTAGTAGATGAAAGGCGAGCCGGGCAGGGTGAGGAGGAGCGAGGCGGCCACACGGGCGCGGTCCCCGTCGTCGCCGAGCACGCTCATCACGCGGTTCTGGTCGTGGTTCGAGAGGAAGGTGGCGTCGATGAAGTCCGGGAGGACGGCGCCGTATTGCTTCCGAAGGCCGGCATGGCGTGCGGCCAGTCCGGTGCCGCGGCCGCTGGACACGGCTTCGAGGATGGAACCGGCCATTTCGAAATTGAAGATCGAGCGCAAGCCGGGGAGGTATTGCTTTGCTTCGTTCCCGTCGGTCCACACTTCGCCGACGAGAAAGACGTCGGGATTGGTTTTTTCCATCTCGGCCCGGAATTCCTCCCAGAAAGCGACGGTATCGGCGACGCGGTCGTCGGGGAAGATGTGCTTGGCGGCATCAAGGCGGAAGCCGTCGACGCCTTTTTCCAGCCAGAAGCGACCGATGTCATAAATCTCGCGGCGGACTTCGGGGTTGTCGAAGTTGAGATCGGGCATGCCGCCGGTGAAGTAAGCGTAGTAGTAGTGGTCGCCGACGCCGGAGGTCTCGTTCCACCGCCGGAGGTTGTCGGTGTCCGGCCCGGTCCGTGCGACGGTCAGGCTGCCGACCTCGTCGCGCTTTTTCCACACGTAGTAGTCGAAGAATTCGTTGTCTGGTCCGGTCGCGGCGCTCTCGAACCACGGGTGATGGCGCGAGGTGTGGTTGACGACGAGGTCGAGGATGATGCGCATGCCGCGTTCCTTGGCGGCGGCGATGAAGGTCTCGAAATCCTCCATCGTGCCGTAGTCGGGGTGGATGGCGCGGTAATCGGTGACGTCGTATTGGTGGTAGGACGGCGAGGGATGGACCGGCAGCAGCCAGAGAGCCTGCACGCCGAGGTCGGCGAGGTAGTCGAGTTTGGCGGTGAGCCCGGGCAAGTCGCCGATGCCGTCGTCGTTGCCGTCGGCGAAGGAGCGGACGAAAATCTGGTAGGTCACGGCGTGCGGCCACTCCGCGGGTGCTCCTTCCGCTGCCGCGAGCGGGGTGGCGAGAAGGACGGCGAGTGTGGCCAGTCTCATGGGCGGGCGGGGCGGCGTCCGAACCGGGCGATCATGAAAGCGCCGCTGAGGAACATGAAAAGAGAGTAGACCACCGAGGGCATGGCAAAGCGGGCGCTTTCGAGGAGACCCAGGGTGATGCCGAGGGCGAGGGTGCCGTTCTGGATGCCGGTTTCGATGGCGATGGTCACGCGTTGCGGGCGGGGCAGGCCGGCGAGGCGGCCGGCGGTGAAGCCGAGGAGCATCATGACAAGGTTGAGGGTGATCGCCGCGGGTCCGGCCACGGCGAACTGGTGGGCGAGGTCCTTTTCGCGCGAGACGGCGGCGGCGATGATGAGGGCGAGGAAGACGAGCGAAAAAATGTTGGCCGGACGCTCGAGCCGGCGTGCCAGTGCGGGGCGGGCGTGGCGCACGGCCATGCCGCAGAAAATGGGGAGGATGGTGACAAGGGTGAGTTGCCCGAGGGTTTTCCAGAAGGGCAGGCGCACGTCGGCGGCGGTGCCGAGGAACCAGTCCATGGAGAGCCCGATGATCCAAGGGATGGTGAAAACGCAGACCACGCTGGAGACGGCGGTGAGGGTGACGGACAAAGCGGTGTCGCCTTTGGCCAGGTGGGTGATGACGTTCGATGTCGCGCCGCCCGGACAGGCGGCGAGGATCATCAGTCCGACGGCGAGTTCCCCGGGCAGGCGGAAAAGCAGGGCGAGGGCGAAGGCGACGGCGGGAAGCAGGAGGAGTTGGCAACCGAGACCGAGGATTTTGGCCTTGGGGTTGAGAACAACGCGGCGGAAGTCGGCGGGGACGAGGCTGAGGCCCATGCCGAAGAGGACGGCGAAGAGCGCGACGGGCAGGGCGAGTTGTTTGAGGAGTTCGCCGGACATGCGGCGAAGTTGCCCGACGACGGGCGGGGCGTCGATGCCGGAAGGCTAGCAGTCGGCGCTTTCGCAAGCGGCGTCGACGCGGTCGGCGGCGGCTTCGAGTTGCGCTTTGAGGTCGTGGAGGGCGGACCAGGATTCGGCGATGTCCGATCCCCACTCGCCTTCGAGGCCCTCAAGTTTGGCGTTCGGCGAGGGGTGGCAGGCGAGGTTTTCCTCGATGAGGCACGCGATGGTGCGCAGGGCGGGGCCGTGGTAGGGGAGGTGTAATTGGAGCCGGTGCGAAAGAACGTTTTGGTTCGCCATACGCGGAAAGATTCCACCGATCCGGCCGCGGTGCAAGCGGCAGGATCAGCTTTTTTGCCGGTCGGTCAGGCCGGCCAAAAGCACCGGGTCGACCGCGGTGAGATCGGGCGCGATCCGGTCCGCGCGGCCGAGGGCTTCGGCCGGTTCCGTGGTGGCCACGGCGAGCACGGGGATGCCCGCGCCCCGGGCGGCTTCGATGCCGACGAGCGCGTCCTCGATGACCACGCAGTCCGCGGGCGCACACCCCAGACGCTCGGCGGCAAGGCGGAAGATGGACGGGTCGGGTTTGCCGTGGACGACTTCTTCGCCGGAGACGATCACCCGGAAAAAATCGCGCAGGCCCATGAGATCGAGGAGGCAGTCGAGGTTGGCGCGTTCGGTCGAGGACCCGATGGCGCAGGGGATGTCCGCCGCCTGCAGCGCGGCGAGCAATGCACGGACGCCGGGCAGCGGTTTGATCCCGTGCTCCCGCACCAGACCGCGGTAGATCTCCTCCTTTTCCCGGGCCAGCGCGTCGATGTCCGCCCGCTCCGCGGCCCAGCCGAGGTCGGGGATGATGACGTTGTTTTTTTTGCCGAAGCCGCGCTTGAAGTGGCCGGGGGGCAAGGGAAGTCCCCGCTGTGCGGCGAGGATTTCCCAGCTGCGCTCGTGGTAGGCGGCCGAGTCGACGACAACACCGTCCCAGTCGAAAATGACCGCGCGGAGCATCAGAGCCCGGCATCGGTCACCGCACCGGTCGACGCGCTGGTGGTTTGCGCCGCGAATTTGGCCAACACGCCGCGGCGGTAGCGCGGGGCGGGCTTTTTCCATTTGGCCCGCCGGCGTTTCATTTCGGCCGCGGAGATGTCGAGGGTGAGACGGTGTTTGATGGCGTCGATCTCGACGATGTCGCCGGTTTTGACCAGGGCCAGCGGCCCGCCGTCGAACGCTTCGGGTGTGATGTGGCCGACGACAAATCCGTGGGTGCCGCCGGAGAACCTTCCGTCGGTGATGAGGGCAACCTCTTTGCCGAGGCCTTTGCCCATCACGGCGGAAGTGGGGCCGAGCATCTCGCGCATGCCGGGTCCGCCCTTCGGTCCTTCGTAACGGATGACGATGACATCACCCTTTTTGATCGCGCCTTTGAGGATGGCGGCGAGGGCGGCTTCCTCGGAATCATAGACGCGGGCCTGGCCGCGGAATTTTTCGCCTTCCTTGCCGGTGATTTTGGCCACGGCGCCGCCGGGAGCGAGGTTGCCGTAGAGAATGACGAGGTGGCTGTCCTTTTTGACCGGATCCTTGAGCGGGCGGATGATCTGCTGGCCTTTGGGGTAGGGTTTGAAGGAGGCGAGGTTTTGTTTGAGTGTCTTCCCGGTCACGGTGAGGCAGTCGCCGTGGAGGAGTCCGGCCGAGACGAGTTCTTTCATCATCGGCACGATGCCGCCGATCGCGACGAGTTCGGACATGAGGTATTTGCCGCTGGGCTTGAGGTCGGCGAGAACCGGGACACGGCGGCCGATCTTGGTGAAGTCGTCGATGGTCAGCTTGACGTTGGCCGCGTGGGCCATGGCGAGCATGTGGAGCACGGCGTTGGTCGAGCCGCCGAGGGCGATGATGACGGTGATGGCGTTCTCGAAGGCCTCGCGCGTCATGATATCGGACGGCCGGATGCCCCGCTTGAGGAGGTTGACCACGGCGGCACCGGCGTCGCGGGCGTCCTGCTTTTTGTGCGTGGAGACGGCGGCTTGGGCCGAGCTGTTGGGCAGGCTCATGCCCATGGCTTCGATGGCCGAGGCCATGGTGTTGGCGGTATACATGCCGCCGCAGGAACCGGCGCCGGGAATGGCGCAGGATTCGATCTTTTGCAGGTCCTTGTCGCCGATTTTCTGTGCGGCGTGCTGTCCGACTGCTTCGAAGACAGAGACGATGTCGAGGTTTCGGCCGTTGAGGCAGCCCGGCAGGATGGTTCCGCCGTAGACAAAGACCGCGGGGCGGTCGAGGCGGGCGATGGCGAGCATGCAGCCGGGCATGTTTTTGTCGCACCCGCCGATGGCGACGAATCCGTCGAAACCCTCGCAGCCGATGACCGTTTCGATCGAGTCGGCGATGACTTCGCGGGAGACAAGGGAGTATTTCATGCCTTCGGTCCCCATGGAGATGCCGTCGGAGATCGTGATGGTATTGAAAATGACGGCCTTCCCGCCCGCCGCGTTGGCCCCGCCGGCGGCGTCGCGGGCCAGCACGTCGATGTGCATGTTGCACGGCGTGACCATGCTCCACGTCGAGGCGATGCCGATCTGGGGTTTGGCAAAATCTGTCTCGCGGTAACCGACCGCGTAGAGCATGGCGCGGCTCGGGGCACGCTCGGGGCCGTCGAGGACGGGTGCGGAATAACGACGGAGTTGGGAACCGGCTGGTCGGGATTTTTTCTTGCTCACCGGAACACCGTAGCTGTCCGGGCGGCGGCCGTTAAGCCGAAATCAGAGCGCCTGGGGATTGGCGCGGAGGTCCGCGATCTCCTGCTCGAGTTCGCGCCTTTGCTCGCCGGACAGGCCCGGGGCCTCGGCGGCTTTTTGCAGCGCGCGCAAAGCGGGGCGGGCGAGGCCTTGGCGCGCGTAGCTTTGTCCGAGATACAGCTGGTAAAAGCCGGAATCCGCCCCGCGCGCTTCGGTCAGCGCGATGAGTTGCTCCAGGATGAGTGCTTCGCTCTGGAAAGCGCGGGCCGCATTGGCGCAGCGCGCGGCCAGCCACAAGGCGCCGGCATCGCCCGGGGCGAGTTCCATGGCGCGGCCTGCGGCGGCATAAGCTTCGTTGTTCAGGCCGGCATGCAGCAGCGCTTCGGCGCGAACCTGCCAGGCTTCCGTGGAATCCGGCTCGAGCATGATGGCGCGTTCGCTTTCGGCGAGGGCCTCGCGGGGCTGGCCCAGAGAGATGAGAACGCGCGCGCGCGCCGCGGCGAATTGCGAGGATTGGTCCGCCCGCCGGACGGCAAGCGCGGAAAGCTCGCCAGCCTCGGGGAGGGCCTGGGCGGCAACGCAGGCCAGCGATGTGGCGGCAAGAAATCCGGAACGGTTTGCCGCGCCGATCATGGCCCGCGCTTTGTCCTTGGCCGGCTCGGTGGCGAATTCTTCCTCGCGCGGTTCACGGACAAACAACACGCCGGTGGCGTCGACCGCGGCCAGCCGCCAGTCCGGCGATTCGCCCAGATGGCGCGCCAGGGGAGCGTAATCGGCTTTGTCGCCGAGCAACCACACGGCGCTGTAACGCACTTGCCGGTCCTGCGCGCGCCAGAGGGAAGGTTCGCGTCCGAGACGGGCGGCCTCCCCGATGTTGGAACCCGCGGGTAGGGTTCCGCTCAGCCGGGCGTAGGCAAGGCCGGCCGGATTGATGTAAACCGGGCCTGCCGCGGGGAGCGCCTCGCGGGTCAGTGTCGGTTGCACCATGGCCTCGGTCATGGCCAAGTTATACCAACGCGGCAGAGCTTGGGTTGCGGCGGCCGCCATGAGCGCGGCGACGAAGAGCAAGGCGGCGGCCTGCATCCACCAACGGACGCGGAATCCGAACCGTTGCACGTGCTCGCGAGCGACCGGCCAGCAGGGAATCATCCAGAGCGCGCCGGCCCACCAGTAGGCGCTTTGCCCGGAGGTTGCGCAGAGAAAAAGCAAACCGGGCGCGGCCACGCGGCCCCAGCCGCCATTTTTTTGCGCCGCCCGGATGGCGAGGATGAAAACGGCCAAGGTGGCCAGCAAGGCCACGAGCGCGGGAACGCCCAGAGCGGCTTGCGGGGACCAGCGGATGAAAAGCCAGGCTTCCATCCAAATCGAGACTCCGCGCGGCGTGAGATGGACGGCCAGGAGGCACAAGGCGGCGAGGCTCCATCGCGTCCGCGCGGGCCGTGGCGCGGCCGTTGCCAGCAATGTGGCGCCGACGGCCGGCAACGCGCCCGGCGACAGCCAGACGGCAAGCCAGGACACGGCCGGCAAGGCGAGAAAGACGGCGGTTGAAGTCGTGCGCGAGGCGGCAAGGTGCCAGGCGGATAACACGAGGATGGCAAGGCCGAAGCCCGACAAGCCGGCGGCGGGAGAAGAAAGCAGCACGGCGATCAAAGCGGGAATGAGCGGGGCGAGGCCGCGCCAAGCGCGCGGTTTGAGCGCGAGCAACCAGCAGAGCAGGGCCAGCCAGGGGATAATGATGTGCGCATTCTGCCAGCCGCGCGGTCCGGCTGCGGCGAAAGGGATCTCAGACAAAGCGGCGGCCGGCGCTGACGCTGTCCAAGGCGAGAACCCGGTCAGCCGCCACGAGCCGACCATTTCCGCGGTGGCCGGACCGATCCAGTCCGGGCCGCGCCAGGCAATCAGCGCGGCGAGCACGGCGAGGGCGGAAAAGCCCAGCGCGAGCAGGCGCCGCCAAGTGCCGCGGTCTTTTTCCTCGTCAGCCATGAAGGATGCATGATTCGGAGGCCGCCCCCGCTTGGCAAGAGCCGCTTGCGCGGCGGGACCGGAACGCTTATTCCTCGCCCATGATCCGAACCTTGGCCATCCTTCCCCTCATGCTTTCTTTTCTCGGACTCAAAACGCCGGCGGGCGCCTTGTCGGTTGGAGACGAGGCTCCCCGTGTTGCCGCGACGGACCAGAATGGCACAGCGGTCGATCTCGCGGATGTCTATGCCAAGGGGCCCACGCTGGTTTATTTTTATCCCAAAGCGGACACGCCGGGCTGCACCGCGCAGGCGTGCTCGTTGCGCGACGCTTTCCCGGACTTCACCGGGCTGGGCGTGCAGATCATCGGGGTCAGTGCAGACACAGCCGAAGCGCAGAAAAAATTCGCCGAGAAATACAATCTGCCCTTCGTGCTGCTGGCCGATGCCGACGGCGCGGTGGCCAAAGCCTTCGGCGTGCCGACCGCGATGGGTTTCGCCAAGCGCCAATCCTTCATTGTCCAAGACGGCAAGATCGCGTGGATCGTGCAGGGGGCAAAAACCGGTGACCACGCGGCGGAGGTCAAGGCGGCGCTGCAGGAACTCGGTTTGGGCGGCGCGCGCTGAGGCAAACCCCCTCAAGCCCCAGCCCGGATCGCGCCGTCCGCGATGGTCCAATGCGAGGCCTCGCCGCCGTCTTCCAGCCACTGCCATGTCGTCGTGGTGAGAATCCGCTGCGAGTCGGGAGGGAGCGCGGCGAGCAAGCGCCGTCGCCGTTCGGTGTCCAATTCGCCGAAAATATCATCGAGCAGATAGACCGGCGGGGATCCGCGCCGCGTGCCGATGAGTTCGGCCTGGGCGAGGCGCAAGGCGAGGGTGAGTGTGCGTTGCTGGCCCTCGCTGGCGAAAGTGGACGCGGCCGCGCCGTCCAATTCGAGGGCCACATCATCGCGGTGCGGACCGACCACGGTCTGCCGCAGGCGCCGCTCCTCCGCCGCGTTGGCCGCCAGCGCGGCGCCCAAGTCCTCCCCGCCGGAGCGCTCGTGGCGCAGATTCGTCGCCTCGCCGCGCGGACTGATCTGGCGGACGAACTTGGTCACCAAGGGTTCCAGTTCACGGCACAAACCGGCGCGCACACCGGCCAGATACTCGCCGGCGGCGACGAGCGGACCGTCGTAAGCGGCCAATTCGCGTCCGCGATGCGGCCCCTCTTTGAGCAAAAAATTGCGCGAGCGCAGGGCGCGCTCGTAAGCGCGGAGATGTTTCAGATAGCCGGCGTCGCACTGGCTCCCGAGAAAGTCGAGAAAGCGGCGCCGCTTCGACGACGTGCCGCGGACCAGCTCGATGTCTTCGTTGGAAAAGAAAGCAACCAGACCATTGGTCAGGTATTCGTCCGATTTGCGCTGGTGAACATCGTCGAGCACCAGCCGCCGCCCTTCGTCCGTCGAGTAGTGGCAGACGAGCTCCCGGTCACCGACCCGTCCGCGCAGCGAGAATCCCGCCGTCCCGCGCCGCACAGTCTCGCCCAAGGAACCCGCGCGGGGAGACTGCAAACGGAGCAAAACGCAGATCGCCTCGAGCAGGGATGACTTCCCGCTCGCATTGGGCGCACTGAGCAGATTGAGCCCGGCCGCCGGATGGAACTCAGTCCGCGCGAAGCAGCGGAAGTCGTGCAAGACGATCGATTCGAGCATGCCAAAAGTGTCCAGTTTTCAGTGTTCAGTGATTCAGGGAGGAAAAATATCCAACGGCCCGACAAGATTTCTTTCTCGCCGAAAACTGAAAACTGAACCACTGAAAACTCGTCCCGGCATCCGATTCTGTGCTTGGATACGGGACGCCATGCAATCGCTGCCAGGTTTCCGGGATTTTTTCCCCGACGAGTGCGCGCGCCGGAATTACATCACCGGCACGTGGCGCCGCGTCGCCCGTTCTTTCGGCTTCCGCGAATACGACGGCCCGACCCTCGAGCCGCTCGATCTTTACCGGAAAAAAAACAGCGGGGGGGAAATCCTCGGACAGCTCTTTTCCTTCACCGACAAAGGCGGGCGCGAGGTGGCCCTGCGGCCGGAAATGACCCCGACCGTGGCCAGGATGCTCATCGCCAAAGCGCGCGAATACCGCAAGCCGATCAAATGGTTCAGCATCGCCCCGTTCTTCCGCTACGAGAAACAACAAAGCGGGCGCCTGCGCGAATTCCTCCAGCTGAACTGCGACCTCGTCGGCGACAATTCGCCGGCGGCTGACGCCGAAATGATCGCTTTGCTCATCGAAACAATGCGCGCGTTCGGACTGACCGAGCAGGACATCATGGTGCGGGTGAGCGACCGGAGTGCGTGGATGGAATTTCTCGCCGCCCGGGGAATCACCGACGACGCCAAGGCGCGCGAAGCACTGGCCGTGGTCGACAAGCTTGAACGCGAGAATCCGGAAGAGTCGGAGAAAAAACTGGCCCCGCTCGGCCTCGACCTGGCCGCCGTGCGCGACTTCATCGCCAGCGGACGCCCCGCCTTTTACGAGGTCCTCCGCGAGAATCTCGCCGCGCGCGGCCTGGACGGCTTCTGCCATCTCGATCTGCGCATCGTCCGCGGTCTTGCTTACTATACCGGCTTGGTCTTCGAAGTCTTCGACCGGCGTCAGGACCGGCGGGCCATCGCGGGGGGCGGGCGTTTCGACCGGTTGTTATCCGACCTTAGCGACGGCAAGGTCGATTTGCCCGCCATCGGGTTCGGCATCGGCGACGTGGTGCTCGGCGATTTGCTCGAGGATCTGCCCGCCACGCGCGCCTTGATGGAATCCGCCATCGCGCGCGAGCAGGCCTGCGATATTTTTGTCGTGCTGGCCGATGAATCGCGCCGGGCCGAGGCGCTCGGGGTGGTCCAGCTCCTGCGCTCGCTTGGCCGGCGCGTCGATTACCCGCTGCAGGCCGACAAGGTCGGGCGTCAGTTCAAGGACGCCGATGCCAGCGGGGCATCCGTCGCCCTGGTGGTCGGCAACGAGTGGCCGAGGCTGAAAGTGAAGAATCTGGCGGAGCGGACGGAGACCGAGCTGTCCCAAGAGGCGCTTGCCGACTGGGCGGCGAATCTCCAGACTCCCGCGCCATGAATTTTCGCAGCTGTCATTGCGGCGCCTTGCGCGCCAAGGACATCGGTCAACGCGCCACCATCGCCGGTTGGGTCGGCTCGCGCCGCGACCACGGGGGTGTGATTTTCGTCGACCTGCGCGACCGCGAGGGGATGACCCAGGTCGTTTTCCGTCCGGAAGAACAAGCAGCGGTGGCCGAACTGGCCCACGGGCTGCGCGACGAGGACGTGATCCGGGTTTCCGGCACGGTGGCCAAGCGCCTCGAGGGCACGGAGAACACCAAACTTTCCACCGGCGAGATCGAACTGGTCGCCGACGAGTTGACCATCCTCAACAAAGCCGACGTTCTCCCTTTCCCGCTCGACGAGCAGATCACCAACGAAGACCTGCGGTTGACCCACCGCTACCTCGATTTGCGGCGTCCGGGCATGGCGCAAAACCTCCGCCTGCGCCACCGCGTGACCAAGACGCTGCGCGATGTCCTCGATGGCGACGGCTTCTGGGAAATCGAGACCCCGATTTTGAGCAAGAGCACGCCGGAGGGCGCACGCGATTTCCTCGTGCCGAGCCGGCTGAACCCCGGCACCTTCTACGCTTTGCCGCAGGCCCCGCAGCAATACAAACAACTGCTCATGGCCGCGGGCGTGGAAAAATATTTCCAGATCGCCCGCTGCTTCCGCGACGAGGATCTGCGGGCCGACCGACAGCCGGAGTTCACCCAAGTCGACATCGAAATGAGCTTCGCCACGGCGGAAGACATTTTTGCCCTGATCGAAAAAGCCTTCGTCGCCGTCTTCCGCGAGGCGTGGTGCGTGGAAATAACCACACCCTTCCCCCGTATGACGCACCGCGAAGCGATGGGCCGCTTCGGCAGCGACAAACCCGACACGCGATGGGCGCAGGAGATTGTCGAGGTCGGTGATATTTTCTCCGGAACCGAATTCAAAGTTTTCCGCGGCGCACTCGATGGCGGCGGTGTGGTCCGCGCGCTCAATGCCAAAGGTCTGGCCAAGATCACCACGGGCCAGATCGAAGAGTTGACCGAAATGGCCAAGCAATACGGGGCCAAGGGGCTCGCCTTCATCAAGTGCGAGAACGGCGAATGGAAGTCGCCCATCGTCAAATTTTTCACCGATGCGGAAAAGGCCGCCCTCAAAGAGCGGCTCGGGATCGAAGAGGGCGACCTTGTCCTCTTCGGCGCCGACCAATGGGAGACCGTTTGCGAAGTCCTCGGCCGCGTGCGCCTGCGTGCCGCGGAATTGCTCGGCATCGAACACGATCCGAAGCGCCTTGATTTTCTCTGGGTGGTCGATTTCCCGCTGCTCGCCTGGAGCGAGGAGGAGCGCAAATGGAATGCGGTGCACCATCCTTTCACCCGTCCGAAGGCGGAGGACGTCGCCCTGCTCGACGCGGAAAAATTCGGCGAAGTCCGCGCCGAGGCTTACGACATCGTGCTCAACGGCGTGGAAATCGGCGGCGGCAGCATCCGGATCCACGAGGCGGATCTGCAGTCGAAGATGTTCAGCGTGCTCGGGGTGGACTCCGACCAGCAGGCCCTCATGTTCGGTCATCTGCTCAAAGCCTTCCGCTTCGGTGCCCCGCCGCACGGCGGCATCGCCCTCGGTCTCGACCGCCTCGTCATGCTCCTGGCCCACGCGGACTCCATCCGCGACGTCATCGCTTTCCCCAAAAACAACCGCGGTGTCGAGTTGATGACCGGGTCGCCTTCGGCGGTGGACTTCAAGCAATTGCGCGAGCTTTACATCGCCTCGACAAAAAAAGCCTGACGCCGCCATGGACGAGCGCGGACTCGAGGAAGCATTGCGGAAGATGCGGGAGGCCGGCCTCTCGGCCGCCGCTTGCGCCAGTTTCGAGCGCGCGTGGCGGCAGGCTGTCTCCGGCGATGCGGGCTTGATCCCCGAAGCGACGATCGAGCCGGCGAAGGATATCCCCGCGATGGACGAAGTGGCCGCGGTGGCCGCGGATCCTGCCCTCTTCGACAAACTCTGCGTGATCAAGCTCAACGGCGGCCTCGGCACGAGCATGGGTTTGGAAAAAGCCAAGTCCCTCATCCCGGTCAAAGACGGGCTCACCTTCCTCGATTTTATCGCCCGCCAGATCCTCTGGTTGCGCAAGAATCATGGGACCCAAGGTCCGCGTTTCCTGCTCATGGACAGCTTCAGCACCTCGGCGGACACGCTGGGTTTTCTGTCCAAATACCCCGATCTGGGTTGCGGCGAGCCGCTCGACTTTTTGCAGAACAAGGTTCCGAAATTGTGCGCCGGCACCTTCCGGCCCGTGGCCTGGCCCCGTGATCCGGACCTCGAATGGTGTCCGCCCGGGCACGGCGACCTTTACCCTTCGCTCCTTGGCTCCGGATGGCTCGATCGCCTGGCCTCCGAGGGCATCGAGTACCTTTTCGTCTCGAACAGCGATAACCTCGGGGCCACGGTCGACGCTGGCTTGCTCGCTTACTTCGCCGGCAGCGGTTTGTCGTTCCTCATGGAAGTCGCCGGACGCACGCCATCCGATCGCAAAGGCGGCCACTTGGCGCGGCGCAAGGCCGACGGCCGGCTCGTGCTGCGCGAAGTCGCGCAGTGTCCGCGTGGGGACGAGGACGCCTTCCAAGACATCGCCCGGCACCGCTATTTCAACACCAACACGTTGTGGATGCGCGTTTCCGACCTTCGCGCCGCGCTCGGGGAACACGGAGGTGCCTTGCCCCTGCCGCTGATCAAGAACACCAAGACAGTGGACCCGCGGGACGCTTCCTCCGCGAAAGTTTTCCAGCTCGAGACCGCGATGGGTGCGGCCATCGAGTGCTTCGCCAAGTCCGGCGCGGTGCTCGTGCCCCGCACGCGGTTTGCCCCGGTCAAGACGACGTGCGACCTCCTCGCTTTGCGCTCCGACGCTTTCCGCGTGACCGCCGACGAGCGTGTCGAATTGATCCCCGAATGCGGCGGCGTGCCGCCCGAGGTGGTGCTTGATGACCGGTATTACAAAACGCTGGCGGGTCTCGAGGAGGGGTTCGGCTCCGGCGCGCCCTCGTTGAGTCGTTGCCGCCGGTTGAGCGTGTCGGGCCAGTGGCGGTTCCCTGAAGGGGTGGTTTGCGAGGGGACGGTCGAGTTCCGCAATGCCGGTGCTCACCGGGCTTCGGCCGACGGCGGACACTATGACGGAAGCACTGTGGCGGGGTGATCCGCCCGGCGGGATCAGCGGAAGAGGTTGCCGAGACCTTGCAGCAAGCCGATTTGTTCCTGCAGTTGCTTGAGATTGATTGCTTGGGCGGGGATCTCGATGGCCGCGGGTTCGGCATAGGCTATTTCCATGCTGCCGGAGAGACGTAGCGAGAGCGGGGCGCTCGTGCCCTCCTTGGCGTCGAGGCGGATGTCCATGCGGTAGGGCAGGGTGTCGTCGCGGCCGACCCATACGGCCAATTCGCCGTCGGAAATCTCCAGCGAGTCGAGGCTGGCCGTGACCTTTCCGGTCTCGGCGCCGAGCACGAGATCCTGCAGCATGGTGATCATGTCAAGTTTGTCATCCACTTCCGCATCGCGCAGGACCTTGACCAGTTGCCTGGTCAGCCACGGACCGTCGATGGCGTAGCGGTGGATGTCGGTCGGCATTCCATTCATGTCCCCGCCGCGCTCCTTGCCTTGGAAGCGGAGCTCCTTGCTTTCGCCGAAGATTTTCTCCGTCGGTCGGAAGAGCAGGGCCCAAGTGGCTTTGCTCTCGTTGCTGATCATCGCGCCCGCCGTCTCCTCCGCGGACGCGCGAGCGGGGATCTTGACCCAGAAGTCGGTCAGGATATTCGGTCCGAGCAATGCGGTGACAAGACCGCCCACCGCGGCGGCGGTCCGATCGCCGGCGAACGGCATGCGCGCGGGACGCAGGTAGGTATTCCAATCGGCCAGGCGCACGTCCACCCCGCCGATGGTCTGTGCGCCGGCCCCGATCGAGAACAGAGTCAGGGCGAGCAGGCGCGCATCGGTCTGCGGCGACAGGTTGTCGAGCGGCGCACTCCGGTCGAAGCTGACTTGCAAGGCGGCCTTGGGGGTGTCGATTTGCGAGCTGTCGAGTTGTCCACGGAACGCGAGCAGGGCGAATTCCGCACCTTTTCCGCCGTCGAGCTGTCCGGAGATCTTTCCGGTGAACTCGACGAATTTGGTTTTCTCGCGCACGACCTTCGCCACGGAATAGGAGCGGTAGAGCTGGGACGCGCCCCAGATCGCGGCCAAAAGGCCGAGCAACAGGGCGGCGGTGAGAAACTTGCGTCGGGCCGGAGCCACGGTTGCTGCCGCGGGGGGCGCGGGCGGGGAATCCGATCCGGCGGCGGCCAAGACTTCCGCGATGACGACCTCGTCCCAATTTTGTCCGCGCAGGTGTGCCTCGATCGCGGGGCGCGGTATGCCTTTGGCCAGCTGGTTTTTGGCGTATTCCACGAGTTGCGGGCGTTGCATGGGTGTTCAGCGTGGGACGGTCGTCCGGAGGGGACAAGTCAAATGCGCATCCACTCGCGGTGCGGAGCAAAAATCATTGCGGAAAGCGCGGGTCCGCGCTTTAGTTCGACACGTCATCTGACACCGTAAAGCGCGGTTAGCTCAGTGGTAGAGCACCTCCCTGACACGGAGGGGGTCACAGGTTCGAACCCTGTATCGCGCACCATTTTTTTCTCCCTTTATGAATACCATCGAAGCGATCAAGGCGCGGCGCGCCATCAAGCATTACGATCCGAGCCACAAGATGTCCGCGGACGAGGAGCGGCAGCTGCTCGAGTTGGCCCTGCTTTCGCCCACGGCGTTCAATATCCAAAACTGGCGTTTTGTCGTGGTCCGCGATCCGGAGATCCGCAAACAGATCCGCGCCGTGGCGTGGGACCAGGCGCAAGTGACCGATTCTTCGTTGCTGGTCGTGCTTTGCGCGAACCTCAGGGCTTGGGATCAGGAGCCGGCCAACTACTGGCGCAACGCGCCCAAACCGGTGCAGGACTTTCTCGTGCCGGCCATCGAGCAGTATTACAAGGGCAAGCCGCAGGTGCAGCGGGACGAAGCCATGCGCTCGTGCGGAATGGCGGGGCAGACGCTCATGCTCGCGGCGAAGGCGATGGGGTATGATTCTTGTCCGATGGACGGTTTTGATTACGACGCGGTCGGAAAAATCATCAAGTTGCCGGAGGATCACGTCATTTCGTTCATGATCGCCATCGGGAAAAAGACGCAGGATTCGTGGCCGCGTCCGGGGCAGTTGGGTTACGACCAGGTGGTGATCGAGGACGGGTTTTAGGGA
>CAZEYV010000148.1:0-10923 GCA_964516705.1 uncultured Chthoniobacter sp. | reverse complement strand
GACCCGGTAGCCGAAGAAGGTCCTGGCCAGGGCCCTGCTCAGCGAAGAGCCGAGCAGATACCAGAGGGTCATCCGTTGCTGCTGCATGCGGCGATGGCGCAGCCGAGGCCCTGCCCGGCAAGTTTGTCCAACATGGCGACGACGACACCCTGGATATCGAGCGTCGAACTATCGATGACCGTGGCGCCGGGCGCGACGGTGAGGGGATCCGTGCTGCGCGTGGAGTCGATCAAGTCGCGCCGCGCGATTTCCTCGACCTGTCCCTGGTTGCGGCGGCGGCGCTGGCGGACCTGCGGCGGGGCGTCGATGTAGAATTTGTAGGGAGTCTCGGGGAACACGGCGGAACCGATGTCGCGGCCTTCGACCACCGTGCGGCGTCCTTGCGCGTGCGCCCGGATGGCGGCCGAGAGGATGTAGCGGACCGCCGGCACGGCGGAAACCGGGGAGACGCTGGAGTTGACCGCTTCCGAACGCAAATGGGCGCGAGAATCTTCGCCGTCGATCAGCGGGTAATACTCCGTTCCATCGCAACGGATCTCGACGCGCGCCTGTCCCGCGGCGGCGGCGACGGCTCCGGAATCCTGGCAGTCGACGCCATGGTGCAGGCAGTGCCACGTCATGGCCCGGTAAAGATCGCCGGAGTTGAGAAACCGGTAGCCGAGCCGGGAAGCCAGCGCCCGCGCCACCGTGCTCTTGCCCGACGCCGCGGGACCGTCGATGGCGATGACGGACGTTTCCGGCGTCGGGTGGGACTCAGCGGCGGCCATGGGCGATGCGTTCAAGTTGTCCGGCGAACCCGGGGTAAGATGTTTCCACGCACGAGGCGTTCTCAATGACGGTCTCCCCGTCGGCGAAGAGTCCCGCGATGGCGAAGGCCATGGCAATGCGGTGGTCGCCGTGGCTCGCGAGACGCGCCCCGTGCAAAGGGCGTCCGCCGCGAATTTCCAAGCCGTCCGGATGCTCCGTGACGTCCGCGCCCATGGCCGTGAGGTGCCGGGCAACCACGGCCAGCCGGTCGGACTCCTTGACCCGCAACTCCGCCGCGTCCTTGATCACGGTGGTGCCGCCGGCCAGCGCGCCGGCCACCGCGAGAACCGGCAACTCGTCGATGACATTCGGAATCTCGGCGCCACCGATTTCCGTGCCGCGCAGGGAGCGTCCGACAATCTCGATCCGGCCGCAGGGCTCGCCGGGGCCCCGGGTCTGTTCCTCTTCGCGCAGCTTGGCTCCCATGCGGAGCAGGACGGCGAGGATTCCGGTGCGCGTCGGATTCAACCCGAGGTTGCTGACCCGCACCGAGGAGCCCGGTTGCGTGGCGGCGGCGACCAGCCAGAAGGCGGCGCTGGAGACGTCGCCCGGCACGTCCACGTCGCGGGCCCGGGGCAACGTGCCGCCGCGGACGGAAACGCTGGTCCCCGCGCGCGTCACCGGCACGCCGAAATACTCCAGCAAGCGCTCGGTGTGGTCGCGGGTCGGCACCGGTTGGTCCACGGTGGTGATGCCGTCGGCGAAGAGACCGGCGAGCAGGATGGCGCTTTTGACCTGCGCGCTGGGCACGGGCAGGCGGTAGGCGAGGGGTTTGAGACCGGCGGTCCCGCGGACGACGAGGGGCGGACATCCGCCTTCTCCTTCGGCTTCGAAAACGGCCCCCATCTGCTGCAGGGGTTCCATGATCCGCCGCATCGGCCGGCGCGAGAGGGACGCGTCGCCGGTCAAACGGCAACGGAACGGCTGGGCGGCGAGGAGTCCGGACATCAGGCGCATCGTGGTGCCGGAGTTTCCGCAATCGAGGTCGGCTTGCGGTTCGGTGAAACGTCCGCGCACGCCATGAACAAGATGTTCGGTCGGCGAGAGGCTTTCGATCGTTACCCCGAGCTGCCGCAGGACGCGCAGGGTGCCGAGGCAATCCTCGCCGGGAAGGTAATTGCGCAGCCGGCAGGCGCCGTCGGAGAGCGCGGCGAACATGGCGGAACGGTGCGAGATGCTTTTGTCGCCCGGCACCTCGATGTCCGCCTCGATGAGCGGCGCGCGTTGGACACGGATTTCCATGGTTACGGCGTGGTGGTGATTTGTCCGCGACGCGCGGCGGCGCGTGCGAGAAAATCACGCAGCGCCGGCGTGTCTTCCCGCTCCAGCAGGGTGCGGACCGCGGCCACCGAATCGCCCAGCTTGCGCAAAGCGGCGATCACCTCCGCGCGGTTGGAGGACAGGATGGCGGTCCACAGTTCGGGGGAGCCCGAGGCCACCCGTGTGGTGTCGCGGAAACCGCCCGCGCACATGGCGGCCGCCTCCGAGCTCTCGTCCTCGAGCAAGTTGACCAAAACGGCGGCGGCCACATGGGGCACATGACTGGCGACCGCGGCGGCGCGGTCATGGGCTGCCGCCGGCATGGAGATGGTCCGCATGCCGACGGAGCGCCAGAAATCCTCCACCACCCGCGTCGCTTCCGGACGGGAGGCCGCGGTCGGTGTCACCACACAAAGGGCGGTGTCATAAAGGTCCGCCCGTGCCGCCCCGAGGCCCGCAGCCTCCGATCCGCACATCGGATGGCTGCCGACAAAATTCCGGTCGCGCGAAAAAATCCGCTCCAGTTCCGCAACCACGCTTGCTTTGACGCTGCCCACATCGGTCACGGCGCATTCCGGGCCGACGCCCGGCGCGGCCGCGGTGGCAACCTCCGCCAGTTTGTCGACCGGAACGCAGAGCACGGCGATATCCGCGCCCTGCGCCGTTTGCGCGGCATCGGTGGAAGAAAAGTCGGCCAGGCCCCGGTCGCGCAGTTGCTGCAATGCTTCCTCACGGCGCCCCCAGACGCGCAAACTCATCCCCGGGTGCCGTTCACGCAGGGCCATGAGCAACGAGCCTCCCATGAGGCCCGGACCGAAAACGGCAACGGTGGTGTTATGGCCGCTCATCACGCGGCTAACATGACAAGCCGCGGGCGGAACCTCACGCCGGAAAATACGCGGTCAGGGAACGAGGAAGATCCGTCCGGTGTAGGGATCCTTGACCTCCGTGCCCGGAGGGAATCCGCGCACGTCGACAAAGCCGGCGTTGGGCGCATGCGGACTCGTGACAAATCCGGGTTTGCCCGGAACGGGGATGCCATAAGAAATCTCGGGAGTCGGCAGGCTGACCGGTGGTGGCGTCGGCGCGGGCGTGGGAGTGACCACGGGAGCCACGAGCGTGGAATCGGTGACCCCTGCGGAGGTGTCCGTGCCGCTGAGCGGCGGCAAAGTGCTGGCCGTCGTGGTTTGGGGTTGGGCCGGGGCCTGGGGCAGCGTCTGGGTTCCGCCGAATCCGTAGCGATTACGCGGGGTCGGGGCGGGCTTTTCCTCGGGTGTGCAGGCGGCGACCAAAGCGGCGACCGTAAGAGGAGCGATCAGGGCCGGAAGGCGGAATCTCATGGGTCAAACAGGAACAGACTTCACCACGGATCGCAAGGCCAATCTCAATCCGCCGCCCCGCCCGCAACCCGCATGGCCTCCCGAAGGTGGCCCTGGATGCGGCCGTCGAAGAGCGCACGCCCGATGATCGCGCCGGCGAGTCCTCCGATCTGTTCGAGTTTTACCAGGTCGGCGGCCGACGAGACTCCGCCGCTGGCGATCACTCCGCCCGGGACAGCGCGGACAACTTCGGCGGTGGCCGCCAGATTCGGACCCTGCAGCATGCCATCCGTGGTGATGTCGGTGTAGATAATGGCCGCCGCGCCCGCCTCGGCCGCGCCTCGGGCCAGATCAAGGGCGCTGAGGCCCGTGGTCAGGGTCCATCCCTTCACTGCGACCATCCCGTCGCGGGCGTCGATGCCGACCGCGATTTTGTCCCCGCCAAAGCGCTCCACCGCGCGCGCGACGAAGTCCGGAGATTCGGCCGCGCGGGTGCCGATGACCACCCGGGCAACGCCCGCGGCCAAGGCGCGCTCGATGGCAGCCTCGTCGCGCAAACCGCCGCCCAACTGCACGGGCAGGGCAATCTCCCCGGCGATGCGTTTGACGATTTCCAGGTTGGACTGCTCGCCGCTGAAAGCCGCGTCGAGGTCGACGACGTGCAACCAATCTCCGCCCCGCTCCGCCCATTCCCGGGCCACGGCGGCGGGGTCGTCCGAGTAGACGGTTTTGTCCTCGGCCCGGCCTTGGCGCAACCGCACGGCCTGGCCGTTCATCAAGTCGATGGCGGGATAAAGGAGCATTTCAAGCAGCGCACTCGCGCACGAAGTTTTCCAGCATACGCAGGCCGGTGGCCTGGCTTTTCTCCGGGTGGAATTGCATCCCGTGCACGCGTCCGTCGCGGGCCGCGGCGGCGAATTCCACGCCGTGCCGGCTGGTGGCTGTGACCAGACCGGCGTCGGCCGGAACGGGGAAATAAGAATGCACGAAATACACGAAGGCCGGATCCGGTGCCCCCGCGAAGAGCGGTTCGCCGGCCCGCCATTGCAGGCTGTTCCATCCCATGTGCGGGACCTTGAGACCGGGCTGCGCGGGGAAGCGCACCACGCGTCCGCGCCAATGCCCGAGCCCCGCCGAATCCGGCGACTCATCGCTCCCTTCGAACAAAATCTGGTAACCCAGGCAGATGCCGAGGTAAGGACGCCCCGCGGCGAGCCACGCGCGGAGCGGCGCGGCCAGGCCGCGTGCCTCGAGGCTCCGCGCGCAATCGCCGAAAGAACCGACGCCCGGCAGCACGACGGCGGCGCATCCGGCCAGGGTCTGCGGTGTGTCGCAGCGGACAACCAGTGCTCCCGCCTTTTGCAGCGCTTTCTCCACGCTGCGCAGGTTGCCGCTGCCATAATCGATCATGGCCACGCGTGGCGGTTCGGCCATGGATCAGAGCTGTCCCTTGGTGCTGGGCACGCCTTGCACGCGCGGGTCGATTTGCGTGGCCTGGTCGAGGGCGCGGGCCAATCCTTTGAAAACGGCCTCGGCCATGTGGTGTGTATCGCGTCCGTCGAGCAGCGCGACGTGCAGATTGAGTCCGCCCTGCACGCTGAAGGCGCGCAGGAATTCCTCGATCAGCTGGAACGGGAAATCCCCGATCGGACCCGCTTCCTCCGGCGCCTCGTAAGCGAGGTAGGGACGGCCGCTGCAGTCGAGGGCGATGCGCGCAAGGGCGTCGTCCATCGGCAGCAGACACCACCCGTAGCGGCAAAGCCCTTTTTTGTCGCCGAGCGATTCGCGCAGCGCCTGGCCGAGGGCGAGACCGACATCCTCCACCGTGTGGTGCGCGTCGACATTGAGGTCGCCTTTGGCCTTGAGTTGCAGGTCGAAGAGCCCGTGTTTGGCGAACAGTTCGAGCATGTGGTCGAAGAACCCGACGCCGGTGGCGATTTGCGCGCGGCCGCTGCCGTCGACGGCGAACGTCAGCTCGATGTCGGTTTCGCGGGTCCGGCGTTTGACGGTGGCGGTGCGGTTCATGATGCGGCGGGCTTGGCTTCTTCCTTGGCCCGGCGGGCGGCTTCTTCCTGCGCTTTTTTGAGCGACTCCTGGAGCGGGGCCAACCGGCCATACTGCGGCCAGAGCGTCTTTGCTTCGTCCAAACTCGTCTTGGCTCCCTCGAGATCGCCGGCCTCGAGTTGCTCCCCGGCCCGGCGGGCCTTGGCGACGGCCTCCGACAGTTTCTGCGTGTCGACTTTCTCCAAGCGTTGCTTCTCGCTGTCCGAGACCCTGGACAAATCCTCGAGCGCTGGCCCGTCGGGCAGGACGGGCAGCCATTTGCCGCCGTTTTGCCTGACACGGTCGATTTGCGCCTGCACGGCGGCTTTTTCCTGGGCGATGCCCGCCTCCATTTGCCGGCGGCGGTCCTCGCTGGCCAATTTCAATCCCTCTTCCTGCTCGCGCGTGCGGCGGTCGAGGTCGGCGCTTGCGCGGACGATGGCCGCACGGAGTTTTTCGATCGAGGCGAGAGCGACCGGCACGGCTTCCGGGTAGGCGGACGATGCCGGGTGGTTCTTTTCCAGCACCTCGAAGGCGGCCAGGGCGGCGGCGGGATCGGGGGTGGCTTTCATTTTGGAAAGCTGCACACGTCCGCCGATTTCGGTGCGCTCGGCCGGGGAGGCATCTTGGGGGATCCACTCGCCGTCGACCTTGACCTCGCCGGACGCGAGGCGCGCGCGTTCGGACTCGAGGGTCGCGGACAGCTGCCGTGCCTGCGGCATGTGTTTGCTGTAGGCGTAATTTTTCATGAAGAGGCGCACGGGCTCGATCAGCGCGTCATAAACGGCCGGGTCGTCCGCCGTGCCGGGTGCGGCGAGGCGCGCGATGTCCTCGAAGGCGAGGTCGTCCGGTCCGGCCCGCCGGATCTTGGCGACCTCGGCGCGCGGATAAGTCTTTTCCTCGCGGATGGTCGGGCTGGTTTGCACCTCGATGCGCACGGTCTCGGGACCGACCGAGAGGATTTTCCCTTCGACCGTGGTTCCGTCCTGCAACTCGATGGATTCGGCGCCCGCCGTGGTCCAAGGAAGGCACAGCAGGATGAACAAGATCAGTTTTTGCACCGGATCAAATTAGCGATTCGGCGGGCCGCCGTCACGCGGCAATGCGTTGCACGATTTCCCGGCCGATGGCGAGGCAGGCGGTGGCGGCCGGGCTGGGGGCGTTGACGACATGGAGGGCGCGCGGGCCGGAGACGAGGCGGAAATCCTGGACCAGTTCGCCCTGGCGCGAAATGGCCTGCGCACGGACGCCGGCGCCGCCGGGGGCGAGGTCCGTTTCGCGCAGTTCGGGAACGAGACGTTGCAGCGAGCGGCAAAAAAGTTTTTTGCTCAGCGAGCGGAGGCTTTCGTCCCAGGCCATACGCGGATGGCGGGCGAGAAATTTCCAGAGCCCCGGGAAGGACAGGGCTTCGGCCAGATCGCGCGCGTTCCACTGGGTTTTGCCATAAGCCTCGCGGGCCAAAGCAAGCACCGCATTGGGTCCGGCTTCGATCCCGCCCCCGATGAGGCGCGTGAAGTGCACGCCGAGGAAGGGAAATTGCGGATCGGGCACGGGGTAGATGAGGTGGCGAACGAGGTGCGCGGCCCCGGGTCGCAGTTGGTAATACTCCCCGCGGAAAGGAACGATGCGGTCGGCGGGGTCGAGTCCGGCCAAACGGCAAACGCGATCGCTCTGCAGGCCGGCGCAGTTGACGAGGAAGCCGCCCGGGAAGGCCCCCGCGGTGGTTTCGGCGATCCATCCGTCCGGTGTCTCCCGCAGCTCCGTGACCTTCGCCCCGGTCACAAGGCATCCGTTCATCGCCGCGATATCCGCGGCGAGCGCTTCGCACACCGCGGCGTAGTCGACAATGCCCTCCTCCGGAACATGGAGTGCGGCGACACCGGCCGAGTGCGGTTCGAGAGCCCGCAAGCCCGCGCGATCGAGCCGGCGCAGTCCGGTCAGACCATTGGCCTGCCCGCGCGCCTCGAGTTCGCGCAAGCGGGGCACTTCGCTCTCGTCGACGGCCACCACGACCTTGCCGCAGATTTCATGCGGGATGTTTTTCTCCCGGCAGTAGGTGGTCATTTCGCGGATGCCTTCGACGGCCAGCCGCGCCTTGAGCGAACCCGGTTTGTAGTAGAGCCCCGCGTGGAGCACGCCGCTGTTGTGCGTGCTCTGGTGCGCGCCGACGCGCGGCTCCTTCTCGAGCAGGGTCAGCGCCGGCACGCGCCCGGACCGGAGCAGTTGCCACGCGGTGGCCAGCCCGACGAGTCCGCCGCCGATGATCAGGGGATGGTTCACGGATTCCGTGGGCAAAGAAAAAGCGGCCCCGCATCGAGTGCCGGGCCGCTTTCCGCAAAGACGTCTGGTGCGCGCCTTATCTCTTCTTTTTGAGCAACGGGAGGCCGGTGCGCTCGTTTTCGGAGACTTCGTAGCCGGCCGGCAGCGCGTCGATCGCGCCGTCGCCGGGCTGTCCCGCGAAGTAGTAGAGGGTGACTTCCTGTCCGCCGCGCAGCTTCTGGAGACGCGCGTGGAGGAAATAAGTTTTACCGCTTTTTTTGCTGACTGTGCTGAATGCCATGGTGGTTTGTTTCCTTTCTTGGGTTTTGGGTGGGAGTCAAGAGGGTCAGATAACCCCGGCCTTCTTGAGAGTGGCGTAGGCCCCGTTCTTGTTGATCGTCTTCAGGGCGCGGGCGGTGAGCTTCACTTTGACGAACCGCTTGAGCTCGGCAACCCAGATGCGCTTTTCCTGGAGGTTCGGGGTAAAGTAACGGGGCGTGTTGGCCGTGACGTGGCGGCCGACGCCGCCTTTCTTTTTGGCCATACCGCGGCGGTGGATGGTCGATCCGCGCTTGGGTTTGGCTCCGGTGATGGTGCAGACTCTGGACATACGTTTTTTCGGGTGCTTCTGAGTGGTCAGGCTTGATGTTGGTGGACGAGGCCCTTGCCTTCAAGCATTTCGAGGTCGGCATCGACCATGATGTGGACCAGTTCCTTGAAACGGACTTTCGGTTCCCAGCCGAGTTGGCGCTTGGCTTTGGCCGGGTCGCCGATGAGGAGGTCGACCTCGGCCGGACGCTCGTAGCGGGCGTCATACTTCACGTATTTCTCCCAATCAAGCCCCGCGTGCGCGAAAGCCTCCTCCACGAATTCCTTGACCGTGTGGGTCTCGTTGGTGGCCAGGATGTAGTCGTCGGGCTGGTCGGC
This sequence comes from uncultured Chthoniobacter sp., assembly GCA_964516705.1. Classification (GTDB taxonomy): domain Bacteria; phylum Verrucomicrobiota; class Verrucomicrobiia; order Chthoniobacterales; family JACTMZ01; genus JACTMZ01. The sequence continues at coordinate 2,308 of CAZEYV010000148.1, read as the reverse complement.
CTGCAGCATGCGCCACATGCCCTCGACATATTCCGGGGCGTAACCCCAGTCGCGTTTGGCGTCCATGTTGCCGAGGTAAAGCTCCTTCTGCAGGCCGAGTTTGATCGCGGCCACCGCGCGGGAAATCTTGCGGGTCACGAAGGTTTCGCCGCGGCGCGGGCTCTCGTGGTTGAAGAGGATGCCGCTGCAGGCAAAAAGGTTGTAGCTCTCCCGGTAGTTCACCGTAGCCCAGTGGCCGAACATCTTGGCGCAACCGTAAGGACTGCGCGGCCAGAAGGGCGTGGTTTCTTTTTGGGGAACCTCCTGCACCTTGCCGAACATCTCGCTGCTCGAGGCTTGGTAAAAGCGGGGCTTCACACCCGACTCGCGGATGGCCTCCAGAATGCGGATGGTGCCGACGCCGGTCACATCGGCGGTGTATTCGGGGATGTCGAAACTGACCCGCACATGGCTCTGGGCCCCGAGGTTGTAGACTTCGTCCGGTTGCAGTTCGTAGAGCAACTTGGTCAGATTGACCGAGTCGGCCAGATCGCCGTAATGGAGAAAAAGGCGCACCCCGTTGACGTGCGGGTCCTGGTAAAGATGGTCGATGCGGGCCGTATTGAACGTGCTGGCCCGGCGGATGATGCCGTGCACTTCGTAGCCCTTGGCCACGAGAAGGTCGGCCAAATACGAGCCGTCCTGACCGGTGATGCCTGTGATGAGTGCCTTTTTCATATCCGCTTAAGAGGCGGACACAGTAAGGGCCGCCTCCTGAAGGGCAAGCAAACTTTCAATTCCGGCCCGGCCGACCCGCAGCATCTCAAAGAGCGCCTCCTCCCCGAAGGTGGCTTCTTCCCCGGACCCCTGCACTTCGACAAACTCGCCATTTTGGGTCATGACCAGATTCAAATCGACCGTCGCATCTCTGTCCTCGAGGTAATCCAAATCGAGAAGGACTTCTCCGCCGACCACGCCCACACTGACCGCGGCCACGCGTTCTTTGAGGGCGGTTTCCTTGATTTTTCCCTCCGTGACCAGTTTCCGGAAGGCCAGCTCCACCGCCACGCAGGCCCCGGTGATGGCCGCGGTGCGCGTCCCGCCGTCGGCCTGCAGCACGTCGCAATCCACCCACAGCGTCCGCGGTCCGAGTTTTTCCAAGTCGACCACGGCCCGCAGCGAACGGCCGATGAGCCGCTGGATTTCGGTGGTCCGTCCGTCGAGTTTGCCGCGGGCAATGTCGCGCTGTTTCCGGTCCAGGGTCGCGTAAGGCAGCATCGAATATTCCGCGGTCAGCCAGCCGCCGGAAACTTTCTGCACCTGCATCCAGCGCGGCACGGCCTCGTCGATGGTCGCCGCGCAGACGACCTTCGTGTTCCCGAAAGAAACCAGCACGGATCCCGCCGCATGTGGCGCAATGCCCTGTTCGAAAGTAACCGGACGCAAACCGTCCGCCGCCCGACCGAAAGAACGTTCCATCCGCGCATCTCAGAGCGGATGCCTTCGGTTGGCAAGCACCGAGGCTAGGGCTCGATCGGACGTCCCGCGTCCTTCGGTTTGCGGAAGAGGGCGATCATCACGCCCTGGATGACCAGTTCGTGCGCGGGGATGAGGTCGGGATACTTCGGGTTCTCGGCGCGGAGGAACGGACGGCGGTTTTGCACCAGGTAGCGCTTCAGCGTGGTTTCGCCGTCGATCAGCGCGGCCACGATGTTGCCGTGGTTCGGTTCGCGCAACTCGAGCACGACAAGGTCGCCGTCGAGAATGTGCGCGCCGGTCATGGAATCCCCTCGCACGCGCACGGCGAAAGTCCGCGCCGTGCGGCGGACGTCGAGCGAATCGAGGTCGGCGTAGACACAGCCGTCCGGACGCTGCTCGCGCGTGTCGGGGAAGCCCGCCGGGATGTCGCCGTAAACCGGGATGGCGGCGACTTCCTTGCGGTCGTCGCCGGTCACACGCAGGGCGCGGGCTGTGCCCGGTTCGCGGTGCAGGAGTTTCTTGCGCTCGAGGGCGCGCAGGTGCGAAGCGGCCGCGTTCGGGCTGGCAAAGCCGAAATGCGCCTGAATCTCGCGCACCGTCGGCGGCAATCCGTGCCGCGCGCGGTGGCGCACGATGTAATCGAGGATCTGCTGCTGCCGCGCGGTGGTTCTGCTGGACATTTGTCCAGTATCCCCGCAGCCGGCGTGGCGGTCAAGCGGGCGCGTGGCCGGAGAGCAATTCCTTCCTCCGCCGCTTGGCTTCCTTGCGTTCTTTTTTCAACTGCGCGAAGAGGCGGTCCTTCTGTTCGGCCGTCAGTTTGCCGGTGACCTCCGGATCACCGGCTGCGGCC
>CAZEYV010000147.1:0-4416 GCA_964516705.1 uncultured Chthoniobacter sp. | reverse complement strand
AGGGGGAAAGGCACCGACGCTCATAGAGCGCTGCTACACCTCGACGAAAACTTGTCGCGGCCTGAAATCTCGATCGAGTTAGTCGGGAGGCAATCACACCGCTCGAGACCATCTTCTTTTATCCTCTTCAATCCGTGGCTAAAAACATTCCGTCTCTCGTCACTCGCCACACGTCACTCGTCACAAATCGGCGTGTCGCTCCGCCGATTCTTCACGCCGCTTGCAACGCGTCCGGATTTTTCCTCGCCACGGCCAGGAGGCGCAAAGCGGCGCCGCTCGGCTTGCGGGTGCCGTTCTCCCACGATACGGCTGTCACTTTGGGCACGTTGAGCAGCGCGGCGAACTCCGACTGCGTGCAGCCGAGCTTGGCGCGCGTCTCGCGAATAGCACGGGCGGACATCGCTTTGACCGGCGGCGGAATGGTCACGCGGCGGACCCGCGCCCGCTCCTTTCCCGCGGCAAAACGCTCCACGCGGCCCACGAGTTCATTGATGTCGAATGCGATTTCGGTCTTTTTCATCGGTTGTATTGTTGCTTGATGGTTTCCACCGCGGCACGCAACCGCGCCAGGTCCTCCGGCGCGATGTTGGCTTTGGTTGATTTCGTGTAGAGCATGAAGAAAATAAATCGTCGCGCCCGCGGCAGCCACAGGTAGATCACCCGGGCGCCGCCGCTTTTACCGCGACCCGACAGTTTCATTCTCGCTTTGCGCAGCCCTCCCGAGTGGCGGATCAAATCCCCGGCCTCCGGACGGGCGGCCAATGCCAGCTGGAACTCCCGCAGGACTTCCTCATCGGCAACGCGAAGCAATTCACGGGTGAACGCCTCGAGTTCCACGAAGCTGAAATCCATAAACGTAACTTCTACCATGTATAACCATCGGTCAACCCCGTTTGGCTACCCACCTGCAACGCACGCTGTCACGGGTTGGTTGTCGCGGAAAACGAAAGCGGAAAGGTCTGACCCCCTTTGCACGGTCCTTTGATCCTTTCGGTCCCGGGGAGCACGGCCGCCCCCGGCCGTGGTCATTGGCGCCCTCGCCGATGACGGTTCTTTGACATCATCGGCCCCTGCGCCGCGCGAGGCGGTCGCCGCGGCGACCGCGCAGCGGCATCAGAAACAAAAGGGGTCAGCCCTTACTTTTTGACGTTATCACCTTTATCAACCGCACCACCTCCCGCCGCCCCCCCGCCTCCGAGCAATACCGGCTTACCCGTCCTGCCGCTCCCATGTGCAGGCGGCGGGCGATCCATTCGTTGCCCACGATTGTCCGGCCCTTGACGACCGCCGCGACGGCGATCTTGCGCGGATCGCTCTTCGGCATCTTGGCAAGCTCTTCAGCCCTCAGCCCCACGGCAGCAAGCCCCGCCGCCATCAACCGCTCCGCCTCCTGCTCGTTGTGCGCGGCGAGGATTTCGCCCGAAAGTTTGGTGGCCTTGCCGGCGACCAGTTCGAGCGTCCTCTGACGGAACTCCTCCGAGCCGAAGCACCACCCCCGCCGCAACTTTTTGAGCACCCCTTCGCCGCAGCCGCCGCCGTCTTGCTCCTCGGCCGCCCGTTTCTCCAACGCCTCCCGGTAAGAGCGCCGCCCCCGCGCATTGTCCTTCTCGCCCCGCCGCCCCAGCACCCAATCCGCGAACAACCACGCCGGCCGCTTGCGGGGATCACCGGTGAGCCCGGGAAAGCTGCTCCAACTATAATCCGCCAGCATACCCTCCTCCCCGAGCATGCCGGCCCGCGCCGGGTTGAGATGGATGTAGTCGCTGACCGTGCCGAAGTAGGTCTCATCGCCGCCCTCGACCAGCACCGCCTTGTAGCGTCCTTGGAACAAATGCCCGCGCAGCCGGTGCCGCGCGTTGTGGCGGATCGTATAAACTCCCTGCATCCACCGCATGCCGGCACACAGGTTCGGCTCCGGCGTTTCCAGCAACAGATGGTAGTGATTGCCCATCAAAACGTAGGAATGCACCCGCCAACCCGTGCGCCCGCAGGCCTCCCCCAACGTGCGCAAGAACAACACCCGATCCTCATTTGAACGGTAGATGGTTTCCTGCCGGTCCCCGCGATCCATCACATGGTAAATCGCCCCCGCATACTCGACCCGCGCTCTTCGTGGCATGCCACAAATCTGCCGATGGGCCGCCGTGATGTCAAAGAGTAAGGTCTGACCCCTTTACCGGCCCCCAAACAAAAACGCCCGCCGAAGCGGGCGTTTGGTGAAGAGATCGGTGCGCGTGCTTAGCGGCGACGGCGGCGGACGACGTAACCGGCGAAGCCCGCTCCGGCCAAGGCCAACATGGCGTAGGTGGAGGGTTCGGGAACGGCGTTGAATTGAATGTTGTCCATTCGGTTGTTGCCGCCAGAGCTCGAGGCACCGGCAAAGGTGACGCGCACGTAAGCGTCGGCTTGGCCCGAGAGACCTGAAAACTCCGGCAAATCAAGGATGCCGCTTTTGGCGAAGGAACTTTGAAGGGTTCCCTGAGTCGTGCCATCGACGAGTGCACCGATGAGATTGTAATTGGTGCCGTCCGTGCTCCATTCCCATGTCTGCGAAGTAAACCCGGTCCCAGTGCGCTGGGCCGCAAAAGTGATTTTGACGGGATCAACGATACTTGAAAGATCGAATTTAAAGACGGCAAAATTTCCGTTGGCAGCTTGGTTGACAAAAGCTAATGCAGAGGGAGAAGTCGTCACTGAAGACAGGCCGTTGCTTGCATTTATCGAGGTGCCGGCAAAACCGTTGAGTTCCGTTCCCGTGCTGCCCACAAACCAGTCGCTGGAACCCTGCGTTCCGTCCAGATAGAGGGTTCCGCTGCCGAAGTTGGCAACATAGACTTTAGGGGTGGATGGCGATGCTAGCACTGCCGTGCCTCCGTTGGTGGTGGTCTGGAAATCCCAACCGGCAATGAAAGACTGGGCTTGACCGCTAGAGGCTAGGACCGCTGCAAGTGCGAGAATGGTGAGGAATTTTTTCATGATAATTTGTAGGACTGGATTTTGCTGATGGGACGAGACTGCTCCGAGGAGTGAATATCTACTGGTGCTCACCTTTCCCCAAGGAAAAAAAGCCATGTGACAAAATCTTAACAAAGGCGGCCAGCTTGCGGGGGCAGCGCAGTCGGTGACCACCCTGCATCATACCCCTCCGTTGAAGGACTTACGGCGATTCAAACGAACGTTTCAAAGCGGAAAGCCACCCTCGGCACGGCTGAATCTTGACTGGATTGGTGGGGGAAATTTTTCGCGCTGGGGCGAGAAAAAGTGGCGGGTATAAGTTGTTCGCTCGGCGACCCGGGGGTGGCATCGGCACCTTGCCGATGGTGTGTTTGGCCTGTTGCGATCCCCTGACACAAGGTCAGGGGCGCCGCGGAAAGACAAGCGGGCTACGGGCCGAGTTCGATGCGGAGGCGGCGGGGGCTATGACACTCCCGCGCGGTGGATGTTGGCCGCAACCCGGGCCATGCGGCCAGATCGGCAGTTCTTGGAATCATGGGCAAAACCCATCTTACCCCCTTCTTCTGTCATCGCCGGCTTGGCGCGGCCAGAAGAAGCATTCCGACGCTCAAAGAGCGCCGCGACAAAATCTCGTCACACGTCACAAGTCACTCGTCACTTCTTCTCCTCGCCCCGCCTTGCTTGCGCGGCGGACAGGGCGTAGTGTCTGACTCGTGACTGCGGTGGAAATCATTGCCGAGATCGAGCAACTACCGGCCGGCGAACAAGCCAAGGTGGTCGCCTTCGCGCAGCACTTGGGCGAGAGCGCGATGTTGTCGGGCGCCGAGTTGTCCAAACTTGCCGGACGTCTGGCAGACGGCCCCCATCCGGCGGAAGCGGCGCGCCTGCGCGAAGAGATCGAGAAGGGATTTTACGGCGCGTCGTCCCATGCCTGAAGTCCGACGGCACGCATTGCCGCGCGCCGTTTCAGGCATCTTCTCGATCGGGTGGAAGAGCGCGCCATTCCCGCGGAACAGCTCGGTTTGCTGGCTGACTGGCTGGAGGTACCAATCCCGTCGTGCCATCCGGCTGATGGTTCAAGCGGTTTCCGGAGATGATCATCTGCGGCGAAGGCGAGTTGGTGAAAACAGTGCTCGCCACGGAGCAAAGCCCTTTCGGAGAAGAGATCGTTTGACGGCTGAGGATTCCGGTCCCGGGGAGCACACGCGCCTCGCGTGTCGCGCCGTGCGCCCTCGCGCGGCGCAGGGTGTGGATTGCGGACGTCCACCGACCGGGGCCCCGGCTGTGGTCCCCAAAAACCGGAGACAATAAGGTTCCGACGCTCACAGAGCGCCGCGACAAGAACTCGTCACACGTCACAAGTCATACCAAACACCAAAAGGTCGTGGACTTATCGGGAGAGCGTTTTTGGTAGGGCCCGCTGGCTCAGCGGGCCGCTGCCTTTCTGGTCGATGCGTGCGG
>CAZEYV010000146.1:0-13063 GCA_964516705.1 uncultured Chthoniobacter sp. | reverse complement strand
GGCCGTGGCGGCGGTGGCGGCGGCGGTTATCGTGGCGGTGGCGGCGGTGGCGGTGGATACCGCGATCGCGGTGATCGCGGCGGCTATTGACCCGTTAGCCGATCAAAATTCAAGGAAGGGCGTCCCTCGGGGCGCCCTTCCCCTTTTTTCCCCGGCTGCGGAACCGGCCCCGGTTACAAGGACGCGCGGATGGCGCCGGCGATCCGGTCGGCGTGGGCTTCCAGCAGGGCGGCCTCGCGTCCTTCGAGGAGGACGCGCAATTTCGGCTCGGTGCCGCTGTAACGGACAAGGACCCGGCCGCGCGGGCCGAGGGCCTGCTCCGCGGCGGTGATGGCCGCTTGGACCTCCGGCACGGTTTCGAGCGGAGGTTTGCGCTTCACGGCCACCGCGCGTTGGGCCTGCGGGTACTTTTGCAGGACCTTGCGCAACTCGCTCAAAGGTCTGCCGCTTTCGATCATCAGGCGCAGGATTTGCAGGGCGGAAACCAATCCGTCCCCCGTTGTGCCATGGCGCAGGAAGATCATGTGCCCGCTCTGCTCGCCGCCGAGAATATAACCGCCCGCGCGCATCGCTTCGAGGACGTAGCGGTCTCCGACCGCGGTGCGCACGACCTTGCCCCCGGCCTGTTCGATCGCTTCGTCGAGCCCGAGATTGCTCATCACGGTGGCCACCACGGTGTGGCCGGACAGTTCGCCGCGGCGCAGCAGGTCGAGGCCGGCCATGGCGAGCAGTTCGTCGCCGTCGAGCGGATCGCCGGTTTCATCGCAAAGCAAGAGCCGGTCGGCATCGCCGTCGTGGGAGAGTCCGACCTGGGCGCCGGTTTCCTTGACCAGGCGGCTGATTTCGCCGGCAACCGTGCTGCCGCAACCTTCGTTGATATTGTTCCCGTCGGGCGTCGCATGGAAAACATGCACCTCGGCCCCGAGGGTGCGGAGCACCTGCGGGGTGGTCTCGCAGGCGGCACCGTTGGCGCAGTCGACGGCGATCCGGAGACCGTGCAGGGAGAATTGCGGAGGGAGAGACTTTAGCGCGTGGGCCGCATAACGGGACACGGCATCGTCCACCATGGTGCTCCTGCCGGGCGGCCGATCAGGGGCTGGTGCCTCGGTGTGCCGCTCGATGGCCGACTCGGTCTCGTCGGGCAGCTTGAATCCGTCGTTGGAAAAAAACTTGATGCCGTTGTCGTGCGCGGGATTGTGCGAGGCGGAAATGACAGCTCCGGCGTCCAATCCGTTGGCCAGGACGTGAGCCGCCACCCCCGGGGTGGGAAGCACGCCGAGAAAGTGCACGTCGCCTCCGGCCGAGACGATTCCGCGGGCCAGGGCTTCCTCGAGCATCGGCCCCGAGGCGCGGGTGTCCCGCCCGATGGCGACAACGGGACGGTTGATCCCGAGCACTTCGACCAGGGCGCGCCCGAGTCTTGCCGCGAACTCCGCGGTGATGGGCGGTTCGCCGGCACGGCCGCGGATGCCGTCCGTCCCGAAATATCGCCGGCTCATTTTTTGGCGCGCTCGGAGGCCGCGCCGCGTCCGCGCGCGTCGTCGCCGGGGTTCACGTTGTGCTGTATGACATACCACACCACCGAGGCCAGCACGAGGCAGGTCAGCTTAATTTTCCAATTGTGCAGGAGAATCTGTTTCATACTTCTCGAGGAGGAGGAGCTGGTTGAGGCGGCGGCGGAAGCGGTCGACGCTGAGGTTGCGCTCGAGGATGCCGCGGTGACAGAGCGAGACGTGGCCGGTTTCCTCCGAGACGAGGATGGCGATGGCGTCGGATTCCTCGGTGATGCCGATGCCGGCGCGGTGGCGGAGTCCGAGGCTGCGGTCGAGGTCTTCGCGTGCGGTCAGCGGGAAAATGCAGGCCGCGGCGGCGGCCCGGTTGCTCTGCACGATGACGCCGCCGTCGTGCAGCACGGTCTTGGGATGGAAGATGGTGAGGATGAGTTCCTTCGAGAAGACCGCGTCGAGATCGACACCGGTGGACGCGAACTGGCGGATACTGATGTCGCGCTCGAGCGCGATGAGCGCGCCGAACTGGCGGCGGGCCAGGTCGAAGACGGTATCGACCAGCAGGTCGATCGATTCCTTTTTCTGCAGCGGGGAACGGAAGAAATGCTGGCTGCCCAGTTCGGTCAGGGCGCGGCGGAGTTCGGGTTGGAAAATAACGACCAGGGCGACGGCGAGAAAGACCGAGAAGCTGCGCAGCAGCCAGCCGATGACATGGAGGTCGAGGAGCTGCGAGGCGAGGGTCAGACTGATGAAGAGCAGGGCGAGGCCGACGAGGATTTTCGCGCCCGGCGTGCCGCGGAAGTAGAGGTAGCCGTAGTAAAGCAACACGGCCAGCAGCAGGACCTCGACCGCGCCGGTCCAGTTGGTGCTGACAAATTCGACAACCGCCTCCATGCGGTCCGATGCTGAACGCTTTCCTCTCCGCGGGCGAGCGCGGAGTCGGCGCCCGGCACGGGTTTTGCCACTGGATTTGGCCGCGGCGCGGGCGTAGTTTGCTCGTGATGCCGCAACAACCCGTGGTCCCCGTGCAACTCAAGGCCGTTGTCCCGACAGCCAACGGCGCGGCGCTGTTCCTCGGCACCGAGGAGAAAACGTTCGTCATTTATGTCGATGCGACCGTCGGGCACGCCATCAACATGTTCCTCGCCGGGACGGAGAAGGAGCGTCCGCTGACCCACGACCTCATGGCCCATGTGCTGGCCGCTTTCGGGGCCAAGGTCGAACGTGCGATCATCAACGACGTGAAGAACAGCACGTTTTACGCCCGCCTCATCGTTTCGGCGGAAAACGAATTGCACCAGAAGAAGATCATCGAACTGGACGCCCGTCCGAGCGATTGCATCGCCATGGCCATCCAGCAGAAGGCGCCCATCCTGGTCAGCCGCATGGTGCTGGACGAAGTGGATGACGCCTCCGACGCGCTGAGCCAACTCGAGTCGACCAAAGAGCAGGGTGGCGAAGCGCCGTCCGGGGAAGAGGGCGAAGAAGGATAAATCCGCGCGGCTTCCGCCGGCCGCGCTCCACTGCCCATGTTTGTCGACCAGATCCGCATCCAAGCCAAAGCCGGCGACGGCGGCAACGGATGTTCCAGCTTCCGCCGCGAGAAGTTCGTGCCGAAGGGCGGACCGGACGGCGGGGATGGCGGGGATGGCGGCAGCATCATCCTGCGTGCCGACTCGCAGGTGGACACGCTGGTCACCCTCTACTACGAGCCGATCGTCCGGGGCAAAGGCGGCGAGAATGGCATGGGGAAGCAGAAATACGGGAAGTCCGCACCGGACAAAATCGTGCCCGTCCCGGTCGGCACGCTCGTTTACCGTCTGCCCGATGTCGCGCCGCATGATCCGCTGAATTTCACCGACCAAGACGAGGCACCGACGCGGCGGCGGAAGATCGATCCCAAGGATCTCGAACTGCTCGCCGACCTCGAAACGGCCGGCGCGGAGTTCCTCCTCGCCCAGGGCGGTCGCGGCGGGAAGGGGAATATCCATTTCAAGAGCTCGCGCAACCGCGCCCCGCGCCAATTCACCGAAGGCACGCCGGGCGAAGAGGGTTGGTTTTTTCTCGAGCTGCGCATGATCGCGGATGCCGGACTCGTCGGTTACCCCAACGCCGGCAAGTCGACCCTGCTCGGCGTGCTTTCCGCCGCGCATCCCAAGGTGGCGGCTTACCCGTTCACCACGCTGCATCCGATGGTCGGGGTGATGGATTTTCCGGGATTCCGCCGCGCCACGGTGGCCGACATTCCCGGCTTGATCGAAGGCGCGCACCGCGATGTCGGTCTGGGTCACGATTTTTTGCGCCACATCGTCCGCTGCCGCACGCTGCTCCTCGTCGTCGATGCCGCAGGCAGCGAGGGACGCGATCCGGTGGAGGACGCCAAAAAAATCCGCGAGGAACTGCGGCTCTACGATCCGTTGCTCGCGCGGCGTCCCTGGGCTTTGATCGCCAACAAGACGGACTTGCCCGGGGCGGCCGAAAACCTCCCGCGGCTCGCCCAGGAATTCCCCGGCGTCCCCCTCATCGCCATCTCGGCTCAGAAGAAGGCCAATCTGGACGAGTTGCGCAAATTCCTCGACGGCGAGGTGGGTCATCCGGGCTGAGTCCGGTGGGGCGGCGGGCTCCCCTGTGATCCGCTTAGGAATTGCCCAAGGCGCCCTCGGAAGGCAGGATGCCGGGTCACACGGTATGCGCGAAATAGGCATAGGACTGGCCGGCTTTGGCACGGTGGGTGCCGGGGTTTTTCTCAATGTGGAAAAAAACCGGGCCCTGCTCCGTGAGCGGACGGGGTGCGATTTTGTCGTGCGCCAAGTCGCGGTGCGCGACCTGGCCAAAAAGCGGGCCGCAGCCTTGCCGTCCGGATTGGCCACCGACCAATGGCGCGCCTTGCTCGACAACCCGGCCATCGAGGTGATCGTGGAATTGATGGGCGGGATCGACGAACCGCTCGAGTTGGTCCGCGAGGCGATCAAGCGCGGCAAAATTGTCGTGACCGGCAACAAGGCCCTCCTCGCCGAGCATGGCGCGGAAATTTTCCGCTTGGCCGCGGAGGAGAAAGTCCCCGTCTTTTACGAGGCCGCGGTGGCCGGCGGGATTCCGATCATCAAGGCGGTGCGCGAAGCTTTCGTCGCGAACCATTTCCAGCGCATCCGCGGAATCATCAACGGCACGAGCAATTACATCCTCACACGCATGGCCGAGAGCGGCATGGACTTCGCCTCCGCCCTGGCCGAGGCGCAGGCCGCCGGTTATGCCGAGTCTGACCCCACGCTCGACGTCAATGGTTGGGACGCCGGCCACAAGGCGATCATTCTCGCCTCGCTCGCCTACGGATTCTGGGTCCCGGGCCGCGATGTTCTCGTCGAGGGCATCGAAAAAATTTCGCCCGAGGACATCCGCTTCGCCGCGCAACTCGGCTACACGATCAAACTCCTCGCCTTCATCGACGCGGGATCCGACGGCGCCGTTGAGGTCAGCGTGCAACCTTCGCTCGTCCCGAACGGCAATATTCTCGCCTCGGTGCGCGGGGTTTTCAACGCCATCGCCCTGCGCGGCGATGTGGTGGGGGATGCGCTTTTTTACGGACGGGGCGCCGGACAGGATCCCACGGCCAGCTCGGTCATCGGCGATCTGGCCGATGCCGCCCTGGCCCTCGAGTCGCCGCGTGCTTCCTGCGGATTCATCCCGCACACCCTCTACGGCAAGCTGCGTCCGGCCGCCGACGTGGTCAGTCCGTTCTACCTCCGCCTCGGCGTCGACGACCGGCCCGGCGTCCTCGCGCGCATTGCCGGATTGCTCGGCGAGGCGGGCATCGGCATTTCCTCGGTCATCCAACCCGAGACGGAAGACGGAAAAAAAGCCGCGCTCGTTCTCATGATCCACGATGCGCCCCGCGGCCGCATGCTCTCCGCGCTGGAACGCATCCGAGCGCTCGACTGCGTGCACGACGAACCCGCGCTCTACCGGGTGGAGGCGGCGGCGTGAAAAATTTCCACGACCGCGGCGTGATCAGCCGCTACCGGGAGTATTTGCCGGTCACCGCGGAGAGTCCGGTGGTGTCGCTCAACGAGGGTTCCACCCCGCTGATTTACTCGCCCAAGTTGAGCCAACTCGTCGGACGCGGGGCCGAGGTCTACGTGAAATACGAGGGACTGAATCCCACCGGCTCCTTCAAAGACCGCGGCATGACCATGGCCATCTCGAAAGCGGTCGAGCGCGGGGCCAAGGCGGTCATCTGTGCTTCGACCGGAAACACCTCCGCCGCGGCGGCAGCCTACGCGGCAAGGGCCAACCTGTCCTGCGCTGTCTTGCTTCCCGCCGGGAAAATTGCCGCGGGAAAATTGCTCCAGGCATTCATTTACGGCGCGAAAGTGGTGGCGATCCGCGGCAACTTCGACGACGCCCTGCGCCTCGTGCGCGAACTCGGTGCCGACGGACGTTTCGAAATCGTCAACTCGATCAATCCGTTCCGCATCGAAGGACAAAAAACCGCATCCTTCGAAATCATCGAGGAACTCGGCGATGCGCCCGACATCCACATCCTTCCGGTCGGCAACGCCGGCAATATCACCGCTTACTGGCAGGGCTACCGCGAATTCCGTGAACTGGGCAAGGCGACGAGGTTGCCGCGTATGACCGGATTTCAAGCCTCCGGGTCGGCCCCGATTTTCTTCGGTCATCCGGTCGACAAACCCGAGACCATCGCCACCGCCATCCGCATCGGCAATCCGGCCAGCTGGTCGGGGGCGAGCAACGCGGTGAAGGACTCCGGCGGGTGCATCGACATCGTGACCGACGCACAAATCCTCGAGGCGCAGCGCTGGTTGGCCGCGGAGGAGGGGATTTTCGTCGAACCGGCCAGTGCCGCTTCGGTCGCGGGGCTGATGAAATGTTTTTCGAGCGACCGATGTGCAAGCTGCCCGTTCCACCAATACCCGGAAGGCGCGAAAATTGTCCTCACCGTGACCGGCCATGGCTTGAAAGATCCCGAAGCTCCGATGGTCCACGGGTTCAAGGCTCTCGAAGCCGATGCCACGATGGAGTCGGTGGCCAAAGTCCTAGGTGTTTCATGACGGCGTTTCTTCCAATCGGCGTTGGTTTCGTCGCCGAGGACGGCGCCGCTACATTTACTGTAGCGTCGGCGTCCCCGCCGACGAATCGTCGGATTAACACCACGCCCCTGTTCTGAATATGGCGCTGATCGTCCAGAAATTCGGCGGCACGTCGGTTGGTGATCCCGAACGGATCAAAAACGTGGCCCGCCGCGTTCTCGGGACCCAGAAAGCGGGAAACAAAGTCGTCGTGGTGGTCTCGGCCATGTCCGGAGCGACCGATTCACTGATCAAACTTTCACGCGAGGTCTGCCAGGCGCCGAGCGAGCGCGAGATGGACGTGCTGCTCTCCACCGGCGAGCAGACGACCATCGCGCTTCTGGCCATGGCTTTGCAGGGTCTTGGGGCCAAGGCCGTATCTTTGACCGGCGCCCAAGCCGGGATTGTGACCGACGGGGTCCATACCAAAGCGAAAATTTTCAACATCACGCCGAAGCAGATCCATACGCATCTCGATGGCGGAGCCATCGTCATCGTGGCCGGTTTCCAAGGTCAGACTGCCGCGGGCGACATCACCACGCTGGGTCGTGGAGGGTCCGATCTCACCGCCATCGCGCTGGCTGCCGCGCTCAAGGCGGACAAGTGCGAGATCTGCACCGACGTGGATGGCGTTTACACCTGCGACCCGCGCGTCGTGCCCGACGCGACGAAGATCGGCACGATCAGCTACGAGGAGATGCTCGAAATGGCATCATCCGGCTCGAAGGTCATGCAATCGCGCTCCGTCGAATTCGCCAACAAATTCAACGTCCTTTTCGAAGTGCGCAGCAGTTTCAACCAGAACCAAGGAACCATCGTGAAAGCAGAAGAACCCGGCATGGAGAACGTCGTCATCCGCGGCGTGAGCATCGAACGCAACCAGGCGAAAGTCACCATCGAGGGCGTGCCCGACAAGACCGGCACCGCGGCGAAAATCTTCAACGCGCTGGCCGCCGCCAATGTGGTGGTCGACGTCATCGTGCAGACCGCACCGCACGAGGGCAAAACGGACATCTCCTTCACCACGAACAAAGACGAACTGCAGAAAGCCGGACCCGTGCTCAAAGCGGTGGCTTCCGAGATCGGCGCCCGCGGTGTCACCCAGACCGCCGGCGTGGCCAAGTTGAGTGTCGTCGGCATCGGTATGCGCACGCACTCCGGCGTGGCGGCGAAGCTCTTTGACCTTCTGGCCAAAGGCGGCTTCAACATCCAGATGATCTCCACCTCCGAGATCAAAATCGCCGTGATCCTCGACGAAGACAGCATCGCCGATGCGGCCCAAGCCGTGCACGCCGGATTCGGATTGGGCGCCTGAGAGCGTTGATTTCCCGGAGTCCTCGGCTGTGTCGGGGAGGCGCTCGTTGATAGCCAAGATGTTTTTTCACGGGACGCTGAGAACATATCTCCACGCGGCTGGCCCGGAGGTTCCGCTCTACCTGCCGTCATCCATTTTGAAATGCGGACGTGTTTGGCTTCGGCGAAGATCCAGACCGGATGATCGGTCGTTTCCCGAGCCTGTAGCGGCGGTCTGTGACCGCCGGTGCATTAATTGGTCCGACGGTCACAGACCGCCGCTACAAAAACGGACATGCGGTTGGTTGATCTTATTCCGAGCGCAACGCGGTCGCTGGTTGAATGCGCGAGGCGCGGGCGGCGGGCAGGAGGCCGGCGAGGGCGGCGGCACCGATGATCCAGACCGGGGTCCAGGCCATGAGGTCCCACGGGTAGCGTAGTTGCACGGTCCAACCGAAGAAGGCGAGGTTGACCACCCAGGTGAGGACCATGGCGAGACAGGCACCGGCGGCCAGGCCGACCACGCTGGCGAGAAGGCCGATCAAGACGGACTCGGCGATGAAGGCGCGGCGGACCTGCCCCGGGGATCCGCCGATGGCCCGCATGATCCCGATCTCGCGTTCACGTTCGGTCACGAGCGTGGTGAGGGTGAGGGAAACGCCGAGGACGGCGACAATCACCGAAATGGTGCGCAGGACGTAGGTGACGGCGAAGGTCTGGTCGAAGATTTCGAAGATACGCTGGCGCAGTGAGGCGTTCGAGTAGATGGCGTATTCGGTGTCGCGTCCGAATTTGTCCCGCAGTTCCGCGCCGAGGACGTCCGCTTGCGACGGGTCGTGCAGATGGACACCGCTGGTGTGCGCGCCGGGAGCGGGCCAGTGCGCAACGTAGTTGTCGCGGTCGATCAAGATGACGCCCTGGTCGCGTGTGTAGTCGAGATAAACACCGGCCACGCGGAAGACTTGCGGTCCGGCCGGGGCGGTCAGCGTGATGGTGTCGCCGCCGGTGACTTGGTGACGCCGGGAAAAGCTTTCGCTCACGGCCACATGGCCCGGCGTGCGCAGGAGTTGTCCTTTGCCATCGCTGTCGCCACCGGTGAATTCGAGTTCGCCGCGCATGCGTCCGCGGATGATGCCGAGGAAGGCCAGGTCGTCGCCGAAGGGGACGCGCTTTTCGTGGAAAGTGTCCACCGATTCGACCAGCGGGTGATTCTTCAGCCACGCGATGACTTCGTCGGGGATGGTGGTCTGGAAGCCGGTCACCTCGTTCGCGGCGAGAGTGACAAAGAGGTCGGCTTGGATGGTGCGGTTGATCCAGGTGTCCACGCTGGCACGGAAGGAATAAATCATCACGGAGACGCCGACGGTCATGGCGATGGCGGCCATGAGGGCGGCGGTGGTGAGGGAGTTGCGGTGCATGGCGCGGACTAGATTGCGCGCGGCGAACCGCCACGCGGTGCCGCGCGGGAGCAGGTCGACCAGCGGCGAGGCGAGGTGCCCGGCTGTGGCGGTGACGGCGGGGACGAGGAAAGCGAAGCCGATGATGACCAGAAACGCCGCGGCGAATCCGAGCAGGGCGGGGCCGGTGTGCAGAGAGAACCATGACGCGGCGAAAGCAAGGGCGAGCGCGATGATTCCATAGAACAGCCAACGGCGGGGTACGGTGGCGTAGTGCTCCATCGCGGTGCCGAGGTGGAGGGCGCGGGTCACCTGGACTTTGGTCGCTTCGCCCGAGGGAATCCATGCGGCGGCGAGGACGGAGACAAGTCCGGCCAGTGCGGCAGCCGCAATTTGCCAAGGGGTGACGGCGAGTTTTTCGATGCTGACCAGCACGTAGAGCGAGCTGACCGTTTCGCCCACGGCTCCGACCAGAATCGCGGCCAAGGGGAAGGCGGCCAGGATTCCGAGGATGATGCCCGGGATGCCGAAGACGAGGGCTTCGCCGAGGAAGAGGGCGCGGATTTCGCGGCGCGAGGTGCCGATGGCGCGGAGGATGCCGATCTCGCGGCGTCCGCGCAGGACCGAAGCGGAGACCGTATTGTAGATGAGAAACATGCCGACAAGGAGAGACACGAGGCTGAGGGCGGTGAGGTTGAGTTGGAAACTGGAGAGCATTTTTCCGATTTGCTCGCTGCGTTGTTGCGGGGCGGCCACCACAACGTCGGCCGGCACGATGGCGCGCGCCGCGGCGGCGACGGCGGCGGGATCGGCGTCGTCGGCGAGAAGGAGTTGCACCGAGTCGAGCCGGCCGGCCGCGCCGAGGAGTTCCTGGGCCCAGCCGATATCCATCGAGGCCGAGCGGATGTCGGCGAGGGCGGCGGGGTCGTCGGGTTGGAGGACGAAGCGAACCCGGAGATCGGCGGGTCGTCCGTGGGCGTTGACGCGCAAAATATCGCCTTGTTCGAGTCCGAGTTTTTCCGCGTATTCGCGGGTCAGGGCGATGGCATGGCGTTCGCCCAGCCATGCCTCGACATCGACCGGCGCGCCATCCGGCCAGACCATGCGGAAGGTTTCGAAGGGCGGGTTGGTGAATGGGTCGACGCCGAGGATACGGAGGTATTCGCCGGGATGGTCGGGGAGGGTGAGGATGCCCTGCACGACAGGCGTGGCGGCGGAGACACCGGGGAGTTTGGACAGCGCGGGGAAGAGCGTCTCGTTGAGGGGACCGCGGACTTCGAGGTTGGCCTTGCCGGCGAGGAGTTCGACTCCGGCGCGGAACGAACGGTTCGCGCTGTGGTTGGCGATCATGATGGCCAGGAAAACGCAGACTCCGAGGGCCACGCTGGCGATGTTGAGCACGGCGAGAAGCTTGTGGCGCCGGGCGTGGCGCAGGACCTGACGGAGCAGAATGACCGGCCAGTGGCGGGTCATGGCACTCACGGGAGGGTGCCGGGCGATGGCGGCATCAGGAGGCACGAGCGTCCCGCCCGTGCTTTCAGATCGTCACAGGCGGGACGCCTGTGCCCCTCGGCCAAGGCGAAGGAATAAAACATTTTCCGCCTTGGTCTCACTGGTCCGTTTGCTCCTTCGCCACGGCGGCCTCGTGCAAAGCGCGCTGCAGGTCGCGCACTTGGCGGTCATCGGAAATCTTGGATCCGTCCCCGGCCCGGCTGAGATAAAAGGTGTCCATGGCGACTTCTTTCTCCGTGGTGATACGCGCCAGTTCCAGATTCAGATCCTGCCGGTCGAGCACCGCGAAAAAATCGTAGAGAAGTCCCATGCGGTCGGGGGTTTCGAGATCGACGATGGTGAAGGACGGGTGACTGCGGTTATCGACGGTGATGCGGGTGGGAATATCGGCTTCCTGTGACATGCGGTAACCGCCGCGGGCACGCGCCTTGGCCAGGTGGGGGCCGAAATCGAAATCCGGATCCTGCAGCGCCTCGTCGAGGAGGCGCTCGAAAAGCCGGTGGTCTTTTTCGTTGGCCACCGGAAGATGCTTGGCGTCGCAGACGCGGAAGATGTCGAGGACGAGGTTGTCGGTGCGGGTGTGGATGTCGGCGCTGAGAATATTGACCCGCGCGGCGAGGAAGGCGCCGCAGATCCGGACGATCAGCCCGGGATGATCCCAGCCGCAGAGCAGGACTTCGCTGTGTCCCTGCTCGGGATGGTGCATCCATTTGACCACGGGGCACACGCCGCTCCCGGCCTCTTTGGTTTGGGTTTCGAAAAATTTGCGGAACATGCGCACGTGGCCGGCGATTTCCGACGCGGTGAAGGTGCGGAAGTAGCGCTCCGGCATGTGGGTGAAATGGGCGGCGGCTTCGTCACCGTAATCGGCGGCGAGTTTGCGCAGGACGTCGTTTTTCAGTTCCTCGAAGTCGATGCGCCGTTTTTCGAAGTAGGTCGCGCCTTCCTCGAGGTAGGATTTGGCCGAGCGGTAGAGTTGCCAGACAAGGCCCTCCTTCCAGTCCGACCAACTCGTGTCGCTCGTGCCTTGCCCATCGGCCAGCGTGATGAGCATGAGGGCGTCGAGGTCCTCGACGGATTGGACCATGTCCGCGAAATGCGAAATGGTCGCGGCGTCTTCGAGGTTGCGGGACTGGGCGGTCTTGGAGAGGAGTCCGTGGTTGTCGACCAGCATGATGAGGGCACGGCGCTGCTCGGGCGACAGTTGCAGGCGTTTGGCCACCCGGGTGGCCATCATGGCGCTGGCTTCCTCATGGTGGCGGCGGTGTTCGGCCTTGCCCGTGTCGTGCATGAGGAGGGCAAGGTAAAGGGTGGCCGGGTCGTCGTTCTCCTGGAAAAGATCACGGTATCCGGTGAATTTCGGATCCTCGCTGGTGATGAGGTTGTCCAACTTGTCGACGCAAACCAGCGTATGCTCGTCCGCCGTGTAGCGGTGGAAAAATTCGTGCTGCACAAGGCAGGTGAGGCGTCCGAATTCCGGGAGGTAACGCCCGAGAAAATCCGTCTCGTGCATCATGCGCAGGATGGGTCCGACACGGCCCTTGCGCGCGAGGATGGCGAGGAAGACCTCGCGGACGGCGCGGGAATATTGGAACGTGCGGTCGACCAGTTTGAGCCGGCGCCGGATGAGATCGCGGAGTTCGGGCGAAAGATCGAGTCCGCGCACCTGCGCATGTTGGAAGAGGCGCATGAGACGCGGCGGGTCCTGGGCGAGGATCGATGGTGAATCGGCGTAAAGCAGACCGTTCTTGGCGTGGAAACCGTCGAATCTTTCCGTCCGCTCCGCCGCCGGCGCAAAGAGTCCGAGCAGTCCGCCCGCACGCGCCGGCTTGAGTTCCGGCACCATGCGGTGCACGGCGGTCTCGGTGATGCGGTGGATGTCCCGCGTATGCTGGTAGTAATCGCGCATGAAGGCCTCGACGCGGGCCAGCATGTGTTTTTGCGGGTATTCCAGCCGCGTGGCCACCTGCCCCTGGAGGTAAAGGGTGAGCGAATCGATCGGGCGCTTGTTGATGAAATGCATCTCGGTGCGCACGCGCAGGAGGAAGTCGTAGGCTTTCTCCAACAGACGGCGCTCGCTCTCGGTGATGATTTTCTTCTCGACCAGCTTGCCGGTGGAAAGGGCCCGCGAGTGGAAGTATCCGGTCCACAGCAGGTTCTGGTAGTCGCGCAGTCCGCCCGTGCCGTGTTTGATGTTCGGCTCCTGCATCGAGACGATGCGGCCGTATTGCGTGTGGAGTTCCTTCTGGTTGACCAGACGCCA
>CAZEYV010000145.1:0-31164 GCA_964516705.1 uncultured Chthoniobacter sp. | reverse complement strand
GGACGCCCCGAAATTGCCTGGTCGCCCAAGCCGCAAATTTCCTGCGCGCTGGAAATCACCGAAGGCATGGCCGCCCGCACCAATTCCCCGCTGGTCGAGGATTGCCGCAAGGGCGTGATGGAATTTCTCCTCATCAACCATCCGCTCGACTGTCCCATCTGCGACAAGGCCGGGGAATGCCGCCTGCAGGAATTCGCCGTCGAGTTCGGCCACGGCGGATCGAACTTCCTCGAGGACAAAGTCAAAAAGCCCAAGAACCAGGACATCGGCAAGCACATCGTCCTCGACGACGAACGCTGCATCCTCTGCTCGCGCTGCGTCCGCTTCATGCAGGAAGTGGCCCACGACGACGTCCTCGGTTTCGTCGACCGCGGCAGCCACACCACACTGACCGTCCACGAAGGACAGCGCCTCGACAGCAATTACTCGCTCAACACGGTGGACATCTGCCCGGTCGGCGCGCTGACCAGCAAAGATTTCCGCTTCAAGATGCGCGTCTGGTTCCTGCGCGAGACAAAAAGCATCTGCACGTCCTGCGGCACCGGTTGCAACACGATCATCGGCGCGCGCGAAAACGAGATCATCCGCCAGACCCCGCGGCAGAACGACGCGGTCAATTCCTACTGGATGTGCGACCACGGACGCCTCAACTACGCCTACCTCTACCGCGAAGACCGCCTCGTCCAGCCGATGCTCCGCGAAAACGGCCAGTTGCAGAAATCCGCCTGGCCCCGCGTCATCCAGCAGATCGCGGAAAAATTGTCCGCCATCCCACGCGGCGAAACCGCGATGATTGCTTCCGCCCGCATGACCAATGAAGAACTCTGGCTCGCCGGCAAGATCGCCCGGCATCTCGGCGTCACCTTGCATGACGTCGTGGCACGTCCGCAAAAAGCCGACGGCATCCTCGTCAGCGCCGACGGCAACCCGAACACCACCGGCGCGCAACTCCTCGGCCTCGCCCACCACCCGGCCGGCGCGAAGGCGCTCGACATCGCCGCCGCCGTGCGCAACGGCCAAGTGAAAGCGCTCATCTGCCTCGGCGAAGATCCTCGCCACTACGGACTGACCGAAACCGAACTCGCGCGCCTCGACCTCGTCGTCTGCCTCGACATCCTGCCGAACACCGCGACAAAAATCGCCACCGCCGTTTTGCCCGGCGCCGGCTTCGCGGAGAAACGCGGTTCGATGGTCACTCTCAAAGGCCGCATCCAGCGCCTCAACCGCGCCACCCAACCCCCGGGCCAAGCCCGCGACGATTGGGAAATCCTCTCCGACCTCCTCCGCGCCCTCGGCGCAGAGGCCCCGCCCACCCTCGAAGGCATCTTCAAAGAAGTTTCCGCCGCCGTTCCGGCGTTCGAAGGTCTCACCCTCGCCAAACTCGGCGACGGCGGGATCCCGCTGGAAACCACTGCATCCCTGTAGCGTTGCCGTCCCCGGCGACGGCCGTTCCCGGCAAAAACCGACGGCGCTCGTTTATCCTTTCGCCGGCAGCAGATAGCCCAGCCTGCGGAAATGTTCGTCATCGGCCAAAGCCTCCGAGCAGCCTCGCGCCGTCATCGCTTCGAATGACACGCAGTCGGTGAGGCTCAGCCTTCTTTCGCGTGCTTGCCGGGCGCGTGCCAAGCCCAACCGGTGCAAAGTTTCATCGACCCAGACAATCTCACACATGGGAAGCAGAGCATCGAACCAGTCCTCGACCGCATCCCAGGCCAAGCGCGCCTGGATAAGCGCCCACGACTCGTGGACGACGTAGTTCGTGGTGAAAAGCAGCCACCTTTCATCCCTCGCCCGCAGAAACAACTCACGCGCCTGCGCATGAAATGGATCGGCTCGGTCAAGAAAAGCGTAGAAGCCACTCGTGTCGACGAACACCGGCTTCATCGAATGGAATCGGCCCAAGCGCGGTCATGCACCTTGAGATCCTCGGTCGATCGCGGCTCATACTTACCGGCCAACTCCTCGAGGGATTGCCGAGGGCGGAGCGCGGACTTTCGCAGCACCGCGGCCAAGCCTTCCCGCACCAAGTCGGACAAGCTGCGCGAGGTGCGCGCCGACTCGCTTTTGGCCGCCTGATATTGCCACTCTTCCAGTTGGACCTGAGTTTTGATCATGATGGCAATCTAGCTCCTGATGCCATTATGTCCACTCTTGGTGCCGAGGACGGTATTCCACTCAGCCCGGCCACTGCGTAAACCGCGCGGACTCCGGGGCCTCAAAGACCAAGTTCGAAAACTCCCCCTCGTGCAGCGCAAAACCCGCGGCATCCGTCGATCGTTGGCCAACCCACGTTGCGGTTCGAAGCGGACAAGCGGCAGCGCTGCGCCATCTTCTCTCGTCACTCGCCCCTTGTCACTCGTCACAGCATTTGATCAAGGCGGAAGGACCAAGACCATGCCGGGCTTGAGCTTGGTCGGATCCTCCAGCGTGGCTTTGTTCGCCTCGAGGATCTTGGGCCAGGTGCCGGAATTCCCGTAATACTTGCGCGCGATGCGCGCGAGGGTGTCGCCGCTCACCACCGTATGGGAGCGCGGACTCGCGGGCGCGGGCGCCGCCGCGGGCGGCGCCGCTGCCTCGGCCGCAGGAGTCACCGGAATAGCCCGCCGCACCTCCGGTTCCGGAGTGCTCTCGGACGGCAAAGGCGGAGGAGTCGCCGCCACCACCATGGCCGGCGTGGCCACCGGCCGCGGCGCCGGGGTCGGCGGCGCGGACGCCCGTCCTTCCGGCACCTTGCCGCGCAACTCCGCCAGTTGCTGACGCAACTCGAGATTTTCGTTCTTCAAGCGCGATGCGTCCCGCGCCGGGAGGACATTCCCTTCGGCCAGACTCGACACCAGAACAAGACGCAACCTCTCGACATAGCCCTTCACATCCGTGGCGAACTGGCCCTGCGGCGCCAATTCAAGATACCGCTCGAAATGATGCAACGCCCCGGTCTGGTTTTTCAGCTGGTCCTCGTAGACCAACCCGAGCCGGTAATGCGCCTCGGCCGAAAGCATCGTTCCGTCGAGGGCCGACTCGTAATGTTGCACCGCCCGCTGGAATTCCCCCCGCACCACCGCTTCATTGCCCTCACGGACATGACGCGCGGACTGTGACACCGTCAGCAGATCGCAACCGACCAAACCGGTCGCCACGGCCAACACGGCCAGAGCACGCCCGGTGGCCCTCATCCCCAGTGGTCGAAACATCCCGGGCATGATAGGCTCGCACCCATGACAGGCAAGGCTCAGCTCATGGCGATGCTCGCCATCCTGTCCCTCGTCGCCTGCACCCCCGTGCGGGAAACGCCCCCGCCGCCGTCCGCCGCGACCGTCACGCCGCCGCGCGTCGTCACTCCACCGGCACCCGCACCCGCACCGGTCAAAGTCAAACCGCGTGCTGTGCCCACACCAGCGCCGGCCCGCGTCACGCCCCGCGCTGCCCCCGCTCCTTCCCGGCCGGCACCGGCCATCAATGCCAAGGTCTCCCGCGAGCCCGGCGGTCAGTCGCTTCTGGTCACCCGTGCCGCTTTTCCGCCAAGCCATCGTGCTGGCCAACGTCCGCGCCGCCATCGCCGGACTGCCCGCACCACCCAAAGCTGAATTCCAACGCGGCCTCCTCACCCTCACCTTCGGCCAGGCCACCTCGGAACAAATCGCCGCCGCCGTGAATCGCGCCATCGAAGTGCCCGAAGTCACCCGCCTCCGCGCCAACCTTCCGCCGTGAAGTCCTCGTTTAGTATTTAGGCGCTGTTTTTTAGCACCGCGAGAACCCCATCCGCCCGCGAACCCTGTGTTTATGCGGCTTCGCGAGGAAAAGAGGCGAGGGACGGAATCGAACCGTCGCATAGGGCTTTTGCAGAGCCCTGCCTTACCACTTGGCTACCCCGCCGGAGTCATTGTTATCAGTGACAGCGCCGGGGTGCCTTGTCAAACCCGCGAATCCGGCCTTGACCTTCCGCCACCTGTGCCCGTATTCTTCAGGGTCACTGGCGAAGTACTCCGCCACCGGCCATCACCCAACAATTTTCATGGATCCTATGCTGCTCGAAAAAGCCCGCGAAACCGTCGGTAACGACAAAATCTTGGTCAACCTCGTCTCGCGCCGCGTGCGCCAACTCAACGCCACGAGCCGACCGCTCGTCGAGGTCGATCCCGGCATGGGCTTCATTGACATCGCCCTCAAGGAAATCGGCGAGGGCAAGATTTCCGCCCGCGCGGTCGCACCCGCCGCGGCCGCTTAAGGCCCGCGCGCCGCGCCACAGGAGGCCCGCCATGGGCGCCGACATCGTCACCAACCGCAAGGCGCGGCACAGCTTCCAGATCCTCGAAACCCTCGAGGCCGGCCTCGCCCTCAAAGGCACCGAGGTCAAATCCATCCGCGCCGGTCTGGCCAACATGACCAGCGCCTTCGCCCGCCTCGAGAAAGGCGAACTCTTCCTCCACGGCCTCGACATCCAGCCTTACGAGCGGGCCAGCCACGAACAGCACGAAGCGAAACGCCCGCGCCGCCTCCTCGTTCACCGCGCCGAATTGCACAAGCTGCGCGAAGCCGTGGAACAGCAAGGCTGCGCCCTCCCCGCCCTCAAGCTCTACTGGAAAGACCAGCACGTGAAAGTCCTCCTCGGACTGGCCAAAGGCAAAAAGGCCCCCGACAAACGCCACGACCTCAAGCGCCAGGTGGCCGAGCGCGAAGCCGCCCGCACCGCCGCCGCCTTCAACCGCCGCGGTTAAGTTTTCCCGTTACCCGCAGGAGGCAAACCACTACAACATCCGGCGGCGGGGACGCCGCCGCTACATTCCTGTAGCGTCGCCGTCCCCGGCGACGTTCCGCATGACACCGACCGACATCCATCCGACCTTCGCAGAATTCGCACGCCTCGCCGCGGATCACGGCGTCATCCCGGTGTGGACCGAGCTCGCGGTCGGAGACGAAACGCCCGTCACCGCCTTCGCCAAGATCGCCGGCGATGAGCCCGCCTTTCTTTTCGAGTCGGCCGAACAGGACGAGGAAAGCGGACGTTACTCGATCCTCGGCAGCGGCGCGGAACGCGAGTTCATCGCCCGCGGGGACGGGTTCGAAATCAAACGCGGGGGCACCATGGTCCGGTCCGGCACCGCTCCCGATCCCCTCGCCGAGTTGGAGAAGGAAATGTCGGGACTGCGAGCCCCCGCCGGATCGCTCCACTTTCCCGGGGGATGCGTGGGGTATCTTTCCTATGACGCGGTCCGATACTTCGAGCCGACTGTTTCCGCCCCGCCCAAGGACGAACTCGGGCTCCCCGACCTTTACTTTTTCACCACCGACCGCGTCCTCGTCTTCGATCACGTCACGCAGAAGCTCAAGCTCATCGTCAATGCCTACCCGGACGACGATCCCGTCGCAGCCTACACCAAAGCCTGCGCCAAATTGCGCCGTCTGGTGGATCAACTGGCCAAGCCGGCGGCCTTGACGCCGGAAACGACCGGCGACGCCAGCGAACCCGGCGAAGTGGTTTCCAACACGACCGAATCCCGCTTTCTCGAAATGGTCGAGTGGGCCCAGCAATACATCCGCGCCGGCGACGTCTTCCAAGTCGTCCTTTCGCAGCGCTTCGCCACGCCCTACACCGGATCGCCGCTCGATCTTTACCGCGCCCTGCGCCAAGTGAACCCCTCGCCCTACATGTTTCTCGTGCGCTGCCCGGGCTTCCACCTCGTCGGCAGCTCGCCCGAGGTCCACGTGCGCGTCGACGAGGGACAAATCCAGATCCGTCCGATCGCGGGAACCATCCGCCGCGGCGCCACGCCGCAGGAAGACGACGCCAACGCCGAAAAACTCCTCGCCGACCCGAAAGAACGCGCCGAGCACCTCATGCTCGTGGACCTGGCCCGCAACGACGTCGGACGCATCGCGGAATACCAATCGGTCCGCGTCACCGATTTCATGACCATCGAGCGCTACAGCCACGTCATGCATATCGTCTCGAATGTCGTCGGAACACTTTCACCGGGACACAGCACCTTCGACGTCATGCGCGCCACCTTCCCCGCCGGCACGGTCTCGGGCGCACCGAAGGTCCGCGCCATGCAGGTCATCAACGAATTCGAGTGCAGCAAGCGCTGCAGTTACTCCGGAGCCGTCGGGTATTTCGGCTACGACGGCAACCTCAATTCCTGCATCGCCCTCCGCACCGTCCTGCTCAAGGACGGCACCGCCTTCATCCAGGCCGGCGCCGGGGTGGTTGCGGACAGCACCCCGCAGGGCGAGTATCAGGAGACCATCAACAAAGCCATGGGCGTCATCCGCGCCATCGAACGCGCCCGCACCGCCGACCCGTCATGATTCTCGTCCTCGATAACTACGACAGCTTCACCTACAACCTCGTCCAATACTTCGGCGAGTTGGGGGCGGACCTGCATGTCGTGCGCAACGACCAGATCACCGTGGCCGGAATCGAAAAACTCGCGCCGGAGCGCATCGTTGTCTCCCCCGGCCCCTGCACCCCGCACGAAGCCGGCATCAGCTGTGAAGTGGTCAAAACCTTCGGCCAACGCCTCCCCGTCCTCGGCGTCTGCCTCGGACACCAATGCATCGGCGAAGTCTACGGCGGCGAAGTGGTCCGCGCCGGCCGCCTCATGCACGGCAAAACCTCGCCGATTCTCCACACCGGCCAAGGTGTCTTCCGAAACCTCCCGTCACCTTTCGAAGCCACGCGCTATCACTCCCTCCTCGTCAAACGCGAGACCCTCCCCGACGTCCTTGCAATCACCGCCGAAACCGCCGAAGGCGAAATCATGGGCCTGCAGCACAAAACTCTCCCCGTCCACGGCGTCCAATTCCACCCCGAATCCATCCTCACCACCGAAGGCAAACGCCTCCTGAAAAACTTCCTGGACCTCTAGCACGCCCCGCGCATTTTCCTTCAAGTTTCAAGTCTCCGCCCTCATCCTTGTCTTCACCCGGGGGTGTAGCTCAACGGTCAGAGCAGGCGGCTCATAATCGCTTGGTTGCAGGTTCGTGTCCTGCCGCCCCCAATCGAACAACAATATCATGCCCACCTTCGACATTGTCTCCGAAATCGACCGCCAGGAAATCCTCAACGCCGTGGATCAGGCCCGGCGCGAACTGGCCACCCGCTTCGACTTCAAGGGTTCCGAGGCCAAGATGGAAATCGAGAAGGACGGCAACCTGCGCCTCACCGCGGAAGATGCCTCACGCCTGAAAGGCCTGCGCGAAATCGCCGTGGCCAAACTGGCCAAACGCAACGTCGACCTGCGCAACGTCGAGCAGAAAGAGCCCGAGATCTCCCCGCTCGGCCATGCGCGCCAGCTTTTCGTCTTCAAGCAGGGCCTCGAAGGCGACAAAGCGAAAGAAATTTCCAAATTCCTCAAAGCGTCCGGACTGAAAATCCAATCAACGCTGCAAGACCGCCAGATCCGGGTCACCGGCAAAAAACGCGACGACCTGCAGGAAGCCATCGCCGCCCTGCGGGCCAAAGATTTCGGCGTCTCGCTGAACTACACCAATTTCCGCGACTGATCCCCGGCCTCAGGCCTCAAGCATCGAAACACCGTAGGTTGCGGCCATGCGGTCTGCCGTCACGAAGCGCAACCCCTCGTCCAGAGCCTGAGCGATCAGGATGCGGTCAAAAGGATCCCTGTGGTGCCAGGGCAGCCGTGCGGCGGTCATGGCATGCCTGCGAATGACCGGCAATTCCACGAACCCGGCCGCATCGAGCGCGCCCACCCAGTCGTCAGGCAGATCCAACTTCCCGCAGGCCCGCTTGATCTCCAGCTCCCAGACCGACGCCGCGCTGGCAAACACGAGGTTGGCCGGGGACGTGATCTCCGCGGCAACTCTCCCCGCAATTTTTGCCGGCTCAAGAAGCGTCCAAAGAATAACGTGTGAGTCGAGCAGGAGCTTCACGGCTTATTCGGCGACCTTTGGGGCCGGCGCCGGCTCGGACGTCCCGTAAAAGGACTCCTCCAACTCCGGGTCAGGATCCCAGCAACCGGGAAGTTCCTTGCCTTGGCCGGCCAGCAACCCCAGCGGACGTGCCGCGCCCGCCGCGCCCACCTTGGTGAGCTGAACCATCGGCTTGCCGGCCTTGGCCACGACCACGGTCTCACCAGCCAAGACTTCCTCGACCAACTTAGAGAGGTGGGTCTTGGCCTCGTGCATATTGACCATCTTCATACTGCATGACTTAGTCCGACTAAGTTGTATTGTCAAGCCCGGCAATTTCCTGCCCAATCGCCTCGTAAGCCGCAGCCGGATCCTCTGCCCGGCTGATTGGCCGCCCGACGACCAGGTGCGTGGCCCCCCGACGCACCACCTCGGCCGGTGTGGCCACGCGTTTTTGATCTCCCGGATCCGCGCCGGCCGGACGCACACCCGGAATGACCAGCACGGCCTCCGGTCCAAGCAGCCCCCGCAATCGCTGGACCTCGAGCGCGCTGGCCACCAAGCCCCGCACGCCAGCCTGCCATCCCATCACCGCCAAACGCTCGACCTGAGCGGCCACAGTTCCCCCCACGCCGCACGCACGCAAGGTTGTTTCATCGGAACTCGTCAGCACGGTCACCCCGAGAATGGTGGTCGCGTCGCCGGCCGACTCCACGGCCGCCGCGCACATTTCCGGTCCGCCCCCGAGATGGATCGTGCACAGTTCGACGCCCAACTCGCGCGCCGCACGCACTGCCGAGGCCACTGTGTTGGGAATATCATGCAGCTTCAAATCGAGAAAGACACGCGCGCCGTGCTGCTGCACCGCTTCGACCGCCGCCGGACCGGCCGCCGTGAACAATTGCAGCCCCACCTTGTAAAAGCGCGCCCGCCCGGCCAGCCGGTCCATCAGCCGTCGTGCCTCGTCAAGCGACGGCTCGTCCAGCGCCACGATGATTTCCGCTTGGCCCCCGCCAGTTCCGCCATGGATCATGCCCTGCATGCAAATCGCCGCCCCCGCCAAAATCAACCTCAACCTGCGGGTGCTTGGGCGGAATGATGCCACCGGCTACCACGACATCCAAACCTGGATGGCCCCCGTCTCGCTCGCCGACGAGTTGAGGGTCGAACTCACCAAGGCACCGGGCATCGCCCTGACCTGCAGCGACCCCGAGTTGGACAACGGCTCCGGCAACCTCGCCTGGAAAGCGGCCGAACTATTCTTGCGGGAAACCAAAAGCGAACGTGGCGCGCGCATCGAGCTGCACAAACACATCCCGCACGGCGCAGGCCTCGGCGGAGGCAGCAGTGACGCCGCGGCCGTGCTCAAAGCGCTCAATGATCAATCAGGCCGCCCGCTCGACGAGTCCGCGTTGGAAAAATTGGCCGCGCACCTCGGCTCCGATGTCCCCTTCTTCATCGCGGAGCGCGCTGCGGTGGCGCGCGGACGCGGGGAGACCCTCGAACCACGACCACTCCCTCAACCGCTCGACTTGCTCCTCATCAAGCCGCCCTTCGCGGTCGAGACCGCATGGGCCTACGGGCAATGGTCGCAGAACGCGTCTTGTCCCGAACGCTGGACCGCCCCGCAACTCCACGAAGGCATGGAAATCTTCAACGACCTCGAGCGACCCGTCTTCGCCAAATACATCATCCTCGCCGCGCTCAAGGAATGGCTCCTCGAACACTCGCTCGTTGCTGCCGCAGCGATGTCCGGTTCCGGCTCCTGCCTTTTCGCCATCCTCCGCGACCCGCGCGGCGCCGGTCAACTTGCCGCCGAGGCCAAAGACGAATTCGGCGACACATTCTGGACCGCCGCCTGCCGCACCTTGTAGCGCCTCCCGCCCCGGCAACGGTCGTTTCATTTTCCCGCCGCTGTCTTCTGCATTGACCCGACACACCCCCTTGGCAAACCTCCCCGTTTAAGCCGTCCCCATGCAAATCGCCGCCCACTATCCCCCCGGTTTCCGCGCCCGCCGCGGACTGAACTGGGGCGCCCTCGGGCTCATGTATGCCTCCTATTACATGTGCCGCTACAATTTCCGTTTTGCCGGCCCCGGCATGAACGAAGAATTCGGCTTCAAAGCGAGCGATCTCGCCATGCTCTGGGTCGTCTGGTCGCTGGCTTACGGCACCGGACAACTGGTCAACGGACTCTTCACCGACCGCATCGGCGGCAAATGGTCCATGCTCATCGGCGCCATCGGCACCATCGTGTGCAACTTCATCTTCGGCTTCTCGTCCTTCGTCGGCACCTTCTCGACCTTCGCTCTCATCGCCCTGCTCAACGGCTGGTTCCAGTCGTATGGCGCGCCCGGCATGATCAAAATCAACGCCGCGTGGTTCCGCCGCACCGAGCGCGGCACCTTCGCCGGCATCTTCGGCATCATGATCCAGCTGGGCCAGTTCGCCATCAACACCCTCGCCCCCTTCCTCCTCGCCGGCTTCACCATCACCATCTGGGCCATCGGCACGTGGGTGGTGGAACCCGGACAATGGCGCATCCTCTTCATCGTCCCGCCCTTCGTCACTGTGGCCGCCGCACTTTTCCTCTTCTTCACGGTCAAAGAGGAGCCCGCCGCCGCCGGATACCCCGATGCCATCGAGGACGAGTTGGACAACTCCGCCGGCACCAGAGTCAGCCTGAAAGAATCCTTCACCACAATCTTCACCCACCCGCTCGTCTGGTTCTACGCCATCGCCTACGCCTCGACCGGCGCGGTGCGCCACAGCTCGGATCAACTTTCCGTCATGTTCTTCACCGAGCAACTCGGCATCGATTGGAGGGCCAAACCGCTCTCCGTCTTGGTCACCATGAATCTCATGACGCTCACCGCCGTGGTCGGCTAGATCGCCGCGGGATTCGTCAGCGACAAATTTTTCAAGGGCCATCGCTCTCCGGTCGCCATGTTCCTTTACTTCACCGAAGCCGTGGTTCTCACCGCTGCCGCCATTGTCATGCTGGCTGGCTTCATCCAGCCGGGCACCCTCGGCGTTTTCCTCGGCGGCATGTTCCTCGTCCTCACCTCCCTGACGGTCAACTCCACCCACTCGATCGTCGGCGCCGCCGCGCCCATGGACATCGGCGGCAAAAAAATGGCCGGCTTCGCCGCCGGCGTCATCGACTCCTTCCAATATTACGGCTCCGCCCTCTGCCTTTTCATCACCGCCATTGTCCTCGATCGCTACGGCTGGGCCGGATGGTATCCGGTCATGATCAGCTTTGCCCTCATGGGCGGATTCGCCATGTTCCTGCTTAAACGAAAACAAAAACGGCTCGCCGCCGCCAATCCGTCATGAAAATCCTCCCCGTCCTCCTTGCCGCAAGTCTGACCATGGCCGCGCAGGCCCAAGAGCCCCTGCGCATCGAAGGATCGAATACCTTCGGCGAAAAGCTCGGACCCCTCCTGGTCAGAGATTTCAAAAAATCGAACCCCGGAATCCCCGTGGAATTGAAACGCCCCGGTTCCGGCCCCGGTCTCGCCGCACTCCTCGCCGGCCGCGTCGACATCGCCCCGACCTCGCGCCCGGCCAACCGCTCCGAATTGCTCGCCGCCAAAAAAGCCGGCGTCAAGCTGCGCACGCAAATGATCGGAAGCTACGGCGTGACCATCATCGTCAACGAAGCCAACCCGGTGAAAAACCTCAAACCATCCCAAGTGCGCGCCCTCTTCAACGGCAAAACCGCCGATTGGAGCAAGGTCCGCGGCACGGCGGCGCCGGTCAATGTTTACACCCTCGACCGCAACACCGGAGCCCGCGCCGGATTCCAGACTCTCGCCATGCGCGGTGATGATTACAGCCCCACCGCCATAGCCCTGCCCGATTACGCCGCCATCATCGCCGCCGTGGCCAAAGATCCGAACAGCATCGGCTACGCCGACATGGGCCCCTTGCCGACCAGCGTGCGCGCCCTCCTCATCAACGGCGAACCGCCGAATAGCGTCGCCATCTACGAACAAGTCTACCCCTACGCCAACTCGCTCTACCTCTACACAGTGCAAGGACGCGAAACCCCCGCCGCCAAAAAATTCATCCGCTACGCACTGTCCAGGAACGGCCAGCGCATCATCCAAAAAGCCGGCTTCGTCCCCCGCCTCGCCGCCCCGCCCTCGGCCACATCGTCTCTCGCACCTTGACTGTAGCGTCGCCAGCCTGTCCGCCGTGCGCGGATCCCCGGCGACGGCCGTTATCCAATCTTTGTAGCGGCGGTCTGTGACCGCCGGAACTGCTTAACTCAGGTTTCCAACTCAAGTCTCCGCCCTCTCCTTCATGCTCACCGTCTCCCAAGTCTCCAAGTCCTTCGGCGGACGCACCCTCTTCGAGGACGCCTCGCTGCAAATCAACCCGGGCGATCGCATCGGCCTGATCGGAGCCAACGGCGCCGGCAAATCGACCCTCTTCTCCCTCATCCTCGGCGAAAACGCGCCCGATGAAGGCACGGTCAATCTCCAACGCGGACGCACCGTCGGATTCCTCCCGCAGGAAACCGCCCCTTCCGGCGAAGAAACCGTCCTGCAGCTCGCCACCAGCATCTCCCCCGCCATGGCCGCCGCTTACGCCACCATGCGCGAGTTCCCCGACGAGCACTCGGCCGAACATCACGAGGCATCATCGGTCTTCATCGAGCTCGACGGCTACAATCTCGAAGCCAAAGCCAAACGCATCCTCGCCGGGCTCGCCTTCCGCGACTCCGATCACCACCGTCCCGCGCGCACCATGAGCGGCGGATGGATCATGCGCGCCCACCTCGCCCGCCTCCTCGTCATGGAGCCCGACCTCCTCATGCTCGACGAGCCGACCAACCACCTCGACCTCGAGACGCTCGGCTGGTTCCAGACCCACCTCTCCAATTACCCTGGCGCCTTGCTCGTCATTTCCCACGACCGCGCCTTCCTCAACTCGGTCTGCGACGGCATGGTCGAAATCTCGCGCCAGCACCTCCACCGTTACCGCGGCAACTACGACGACTACCTCGTGGAAAAAAAGGCCCGCGACGAGCAATACCTCTCGGCTTACAAAAACCAGCAACGCGAGATCGAGCACCTTCAGGATTTCATCAACCGTTTCCGCGCCAAAGCGAGCAAAGCCGCCCAAGCCCAGGAACGCATCAAGCAACTCGCCCGTATCAAGCGCCTCGCCCCGCCGGAAAATTCCGAAGCCACGGTCAAATTCCGCTTTCCCCAACCGCCCCGGGGCGGACAGCGCACCATGGTCCTCGAACACGTGCGCCAAGCCTACGGCGATCATGTGGTCTACGAGGACCTCAGCCTCACCGTCGAACGCGGACAACGCACCGTCCTGGTCGGACCCAACGGCGCCGGCAAATCGACGCTGCTCAAAATCCTCGCCGGACTCCTCCCGCTCGAGGGCGGCACCCGCACCGAAGGCCACAATGTCAGCGTCGGCTACTTCGCCCAGCACCGCACCGACACCCTCGACGTCGGCCGCACCGTGCTGGAGGAGGCCATGGACGGCGCCAGCGGCGTGAGCGAGCAATCCATCCGCACCGTCCTCGGCTCATTCCTCTTCCGCGGCGAGGACGTCTTCAAAAAAGTCGGCGTCCTCAGCGGCGGCGAAAAAAGCCGTCTTGCCCTGGTCAAACTTCTTCTCCAGCCCCCCAACCTCCTCCTCCTCGACGAACCCACCACCCACCTCGACATCGCCAGCATCAACGCCCTCGTCGGCGCCCTGCAACCCTACGAAGGCACCCTCGTCTTCGTCAGCCACGACGTCCACTTCATCCGCTCCCTCGCCACCACGGTGCTCCACATCAACGCCGGACGCCTCACCCCCTACGCCGGCGACTACGATTACTACCTCGAGAAATCCGGCGCCGCTTCCGACCGCGGCGGACTCGTTGCCGCCCTGCATAATCATCGCCCCGCCGAAAAACCGGCAACCCCTGTCGTCGACAAGCCGAAACTCGGACTCAAAGAAATCAAACAACAGCGCCGCGCCGAAGCCGAAGCCCGCAAAGCAGCCGCCGCCGCCCAGCGGCAAGCCGAGACGCACCACAAGGAACTCGAGCAACGCATCATGACCCTCGAAACCCGCCAACGCGAACTCGCCACCATCCTCGAGACCGCCCCCAACGACGCCACATCCTTTCCTCTCCACCGCGAACTCGCCGATCTGACCGAGGAACTCGAACAAGCGAACGAGGAGTGGAACAACCTGTCGGCCACCATGGCTACCACCGCCTGAGCGATGGACGAAGCCCCGTCCACTCCTCACCACCGCCGTCCGCGCTATCCCGGCAAAAATCCCCGCCGCTTCGAGCACAAATACAAGGAACTCGATCCGCAACGCCATCCGGACACCATCGCCAAGGTCCTCGCCTCCGGCAAAACCCCCGCCGGTTCCCACGTCCCCATCATGGTGGCGGAAGTCCTCGAAGTGCTCCGTCCGTGTCCCGGTGACTTCGCCGTGGACTGCACCCTCGGCCACGGCGGCCACGCCCAGGCGATCTTGGAAAAAATCGCGCCGAACGGCCATCTGCTCGGCCTTGATGTCGATCCGTTCGAACTCCCCCGCACGGAACAACGCCTGCGCGAAGCAGGATTTGGTCCCGATCAACTCACCGTAAGGAAATCGAATTTCGCCGGACTACCCGCCGCCCTGGCCAGCCTCGGAAAGGGCGGCGCCGACCTCATCCTCGCCGACCTCGGCGTCTCCTCCATGCAACTGGACAACCCGGAGCGCGGCTTCTCCACCAAAACCGAGGGCCCCCTCGACATGCGCATGAACTCCTCAAGAGGCATCTCCGCCGCGCAATTCCTGCAAAAAGTATCGCCGGAAAAACTCACTGCCATCCTCGCCGAAAACTCCGACGAACCCCACGCCGTGCAACTCGGAGCAACGTTGGCCGGAAAGTTTTTCCTCACGACCACAGACCTCGCCGCCGCGATTCAGTCCGCACTCCCCTCGGTCCCCCGCGAAGAGCGCGAACTCTCCGTGCGCCGCGTCTTCCAAGCCATCCGCATCGCAGTGAACGAAGAATTCACCGCGCTTGACACCCTCCTGCGCGTGTTGCCCACGTGTCTCAACCCCGGCGGCCGCCTCGCCATCCTCACCTTCCATTCCGGCGAAGACCGCCGCGTAAAAAAAGCCCTTCAGACCGCCCAGCAAGAGGGCCTCTACCAAGAAGTCGCCCGCCGCGTTCTCCGCGCCACTTCCGAAGAGCGCCACGCCAACCCGAGATCCACCTCAGCCAAGCTCCGCTGGGGCATCCGCTCTTCATTGTAGCGGCGACGTCCCCGTCGCCGGCCGTTTCCACTGGCAGGGCCCGCTGGCAGCGGGCCGCCAACCTAAGCTTTCTGCCGCGAATCCAAAAAATCCCGCGCGATTTTCTCCCCCGCCTCCCGCAAAGTCATTTTCCCCTCCGCCACCGCAGCACCAAGCCCCCGCAAACCCTCCTGCACGACTGGACTCTGCATCATCCCCGTCAAAACCTGCTCGCGCGCAAATTCCACCAACCCCTCCTGCACTTGACGCAACCGGCGAGCATCCCATTCGCCGGAAGCCGTCATCTGGCTACGGAATTTCTCGACCACCGCCCGCACCTCAGGAATTCCAGTTCCCTTCACCGCCGAACAAGTCAGCACCTCCGGCTTCCAACCTGCGGTAGCCGGAGCGAGCAGATGGAGCACCTGCGCCAACTCCAACCGCAACCGCTCCGCCGCGATCACATTGTCCCCATCCGCTTTGGTCACCGCGATGGCATCGGCCATCTCGACAATCCCCTTCTTGATCCCCTGCAACTCATCCCCGGCGCCGGTCAAAGCCAGCAGCAGGAAAAAATCCGTCATCGACCGCACCGCAATCTCGCTCTGCCCCACCCCGACCGTCTCGACCAGAATCACATCATACCCCGCCGCCTCGCACAGGGTGATCGTCTCCCGCGTCTTGCGCGTCACGCCCCCGAGCGCACCACCCGAGGGTGACGGACGGATATAAGCCGACGGATGACGCGACAACTTCTCCATCCGCGTCTTGTCCCCGAGAATACTTCCTCCGGAGATCGTGCTGGTCGGATCCACCGCCAACACCGCCACCCGGTGTCCGTGCTCGCACAAATACAGCCCGAACGCCTCGATGAACGTGCTCTTTCCGACCCCCGGAACCCCGGTGATTCCGATCCGCACCGAGCCATCCCGGTGCGGCAGCAAAATCTTCATCAACTCCGCCGCCGTTTCCCCGTGCCGGGCCAGCGAACTCTCCACCAACGTGATGGCCCGCGCCAACACCGTCGCATCCCCCGTCCGCACCCCGCGGGCATACTCCTCCGCGGAAAGCGGCAAAAGGGAAGTTTCCGGAGTCATAGGCTTGAATCTTCCATTCTTCCACAAAGCGCCCCTCTCGTGAAGGGCGACAGCCGGGCATTCCCCTCGGTGCTCTCTACACCCTCCGGGGTTGTATCCGCAGTTCAGCCCCTTGACCGTTCCTGGTCTGTTGAATAGACTAGTTTTATGAAACCCACCCCCCGCGTGCAAGAAGTCGGCGCCTACGAAGCCAAGACCAACCTCTCCCGCCTCCTCCGCCAAACCCGCGCCGGGAAGTCCTTCATCATCACCCAACGCGGCAAACCCGTGGCCGAACTCAAACCCGCGCCGGTCAAGCGAGCCAAAGGTCAATGGGGTGACATGAAGGGCAAGATCCGGGTCGCCGACGACTTCTGCGAACCGATCGGGGACATGAAGGAATACATGGAGTAGCTAAATGCGCTACCTCCTCGATACCCACGCTGTCCTTTGGATGCGCGAAAACAATCCGCGCCTCAACCGCAGCAAATGGGAATCCGTCTTTTACTCTCCGGAAAACGAAATTCTCGTCAGTATGGCCAGTCTTTGGGAGATGACGATCAAACGGTCTCTCGGCAAACTCGACTTCGAGGGATCCATGGAGGACTTCGCCGCCGATCTGGAGATGAAACACGGCTTCCACCTGTTACCCATCGCCCCGACCGATCTCGACCGTCTCGGCACACTCCCCCACCACCACGGCGACCCATTCGACCGCCTTCTCATCGCCCAAGCCCTTGAGCATGGCGCCATCGCCGTGACCAACGACCGCAATTGGAAAAGATACCGCTGCAAGGTGCAGTGGTAGCGCCGCGGGGTGCCATCCCGACTTTACAGTGGCCAGTCCGGAAATTTCGGAGAAACTACAGGTTGCCGTTCGCGGGATTTTCCCGGCAACGGACACTAAACCACTCATCCATTCATGAAAATCGCCAAAGACCACGCCGTTTTCTTCGATTACGAAGTCCGCAACAGCCGCTCCGAAACCCTCGATAGCTCGCAGGACGGTTCGCCGATGGCTTACGTCCACGGCTACGCCAGCATCGTCCCCGGACTGGAAAACGCACTCGAAGGCAAGTCCGCCGGCGAGCAGCTCGACGTCACGGTTCCGCCGGTCGAGGCCTATGGCCTGCGCGATGAACGCCGCGTCGGGCAGGTCGAGCGGTCGATTTTTCCCGAGGGTGCGGAGATCAAACCCGGGATGCGCTTCC
This sequence comes from uncultured Chthoniobacter sp., assembly GCA_964516705.1. Classification (GTDB taxonomy): domain Bacteria; phylum Verrucomicrobiota; class Verrucomicrobiia; order Chthoniobacterales; family JACTMZ01; genus JACTMZ01. Next base: position 13,742 of record CAZEYV010000145.1, on the reverse strand, counting down.
GGGCCAGCAGCGAACAAGGCAGCGATCTCGTTGTCGTGACCGCTGTCGACGGCGACACGATCACGGTCGATGCCAACCATCCGCTGGCCGGCGAGACGCTGACCTTCGCGGTCACCGTCCGCAACGTCCGTCCCGCCACACCCGAGGAGATCGCCCACGGCCATGTGCATCACGCGCAGGCGCAAGCGGATGACGCCTGCTGCGGCGGGGGCGGTTGCGGCTGCCACTGAGATGCGATCCGGCGACGGGCGGCTATCCTCGGCCGCCGCACTCGAGGAGGTGCGCAGCATCTACCGCGACCTGGCCGCCCGCCCCGTCGAGCGCCACTGCGAACTCCGCACCCAGTGTTGCCACTTCAAACTCACGGGCAAAATCCCGCACCTGACCCGCGGCGAGGCCCTGCTCGCGGCCCGCGCGCTCAAGGCCACCGGACGCAAATCGCTGCCGTCCCGTCCTGACGGGGCGTGCCCCCTGCTGGATGCGCAAAGCTCGCGCTGCCTCATTTACCATGACCGCCCCTTCGGCTGCCGGACCCACTTCTGCGCCGCGGCGGGCGGACCCTATGCGCGCCGCGAAGTCATCGATCTCATCCGCCGCCTCGAGGAGATCGACGAACGACTCGGCGGCGACGGCCCGCACGCCCTGCCCGGCGCCGTCTCGTCCGAGCTGTAGCGGCGGTCTGTGCCCGTCGTTGCCTTTGTTATGACAGCGTCCGGCGGTCACAGACCGCCGCTACACCCCCACTCAGGTTTCCGGTCTCAGCCTTCAGCCCTGGAATTTCACCCCACTCTTACCGCCCGCGTCTTGTCCAAACGCAAAATCCCGGTCTCCGACAGGTCGAGCATCGCTTTGGGATCGGTCACTTTTTCCCCGCGCCACTGCACGCTGCCTTGCGTGACCAACCGGCGCACGTCACTGCGCGACTTGTTCTGCCCGAAGCATTGCGCGTAGGCCTCGACCGCGGCGGTGATCACGTCGATCAAGGCCACCGCGGGGACAAAGTCCGGCAGTTGGGCATTCTCCAGATCGCGGCCGCTGAAACGCTTTTCGAATTCCTCGAGGGCGCGAGCGGCATCGCCGGCCGAATGGAAACGCTCGACCAAGGCGCAGGCCAATTCTTTTTTGGCCGCCATGGGATGGGCTTCCCTGGCGATCTCGCGTCCGAGCAGCAGCACATACCACCGGCCCATCAACTCGTCGGAAACGCTCATCACCTTGCCGAACATCGCCCCGGGCGCTTCGCTGACCCCGACCGCATTGCCGAGGCTTTTGCTCATCTTCTGCGTGCCGTCGAGCCCCTCGAGGATGGGCAGCATCATGGCCACCTGCGGTTCCTGCCCCTCTTCCTTCTGCAGGTCGCGTCCGACCATGATGTTGAACAGCTGGTCCGTGCCGCCGAGTTCCACGTCGGCGCGGATCATCACCGAGTCCCAGCCCTGCATGATCGGATACTGCACCTCGTGCGCGCGGATCGGCTGGGCTTTGTCCAGACGCTCGCGGAAATCCTCCCGCTGCAGCATCTGCTGCAAAGTGACCCGGCTGTTGAGCTTGATCACGTCGGTAAACGTCATGTCGCGGAACCACTCCCCGTTGAAGACGACCTTCGTCTTCGCCTTGTCGAGCACCTTGAAAGCCTGCTCCTGGTAAGTCCGGGCGTTGGCCAGCACCTCGTCGTGGGTCAGTTGCGGACGCGTGGCCGAGCGCCCGCTCGGGTCGCCGATCATCGCGGTGAAATCGCCGATGATCAGGATGCCCTCGTGCCCGAGATCCTGGAACTGGCGCAACTTCTGCAAGCTGACGGTGTGCCCGAAGTGGATGTCGGGTGCGGTCGGGTCGACCCCGAGCTTCACACGCAAGGGCCGGCCGGCGGACAGTTTTTTTTCCAGCTCGCGGCGGCTGATGATCTCCGCGCATCCGCGGGAGAGAAGGTCCATCGATTCGGCGGGACTCATGCGCTCAACGGTTCCGGTTGAGCAATTCCCGGACCTCGTCCAGCGAAAGCGGCGCGCTCCCCTGGCCGTAAGCCTGGCTCAGCGAGCCCTGCGCCTTGCCCCGGCCGAGGAACTGGCGCGTGTCGATCTCGCCGTCGAGCTGCAGGGCCTCGCGCCCCTCCTCCGGGGCGCTCTTGGACTCCACCGCTCGCGAGGCGAATTCCTTGTCGCTCAGGACATACTTGGTCAGCTCGCGCGCCGCCCCGGTCTCGTAGACTTTGCGGCCGAACCACGGATTGCGGATGCCGAGGAATTTCCGCGTGGTGTATTCCTTCGTCCGCGCCGGCTTGACCCCGCGGTATTCCCCGGCGCCTTGGAATGTCTTCGAGGAAAAAGCCGTGCTGGAAAACGCCTTCGCCCCCATGGGGTTGGCCTGCTCGACTTTGGGATTCATGATGCGATCCATCATGCTTTGCTCCTGCTGCTGGGCGCCCAACGGCGCGGCAAAGAGGATTGCCAGCAAAAGAGCGCGACCTACCATGCCTCCTGCATAGCCGAGCCGGCCCCGCGCTGCAACACCGCTGCCCTCATGAACACCGTCGACCGCCCAGCCGTCCTTCTGGCCGCGGCCGTGGCCACGCACCGGCGCGAGCGGGAACTGGCCCGCCTCCTCACCGCCCTCGCCGCCGACGGCACGCCGTTCGGGGGCGGGGTTTTCGTCGCGGACAACGCCTCGTCCGCCGCGACCCAAGCCGTCTGCGCAGGCGCCGCCGTTTCGTGCACTTGGCTGCCCCGGCCGGTCAACAACGGACCGGGACCGGCGTGGAACACCGCCATTGCCAAGGCGCTGGAAAATCCGGCGGTCACGCATGTCCTGGTCATGGATGACGACGTGGTGCCGCCGCCCGGCACGTCCGCTGCTTTGCTGGCCGCGCTGGCCACCGCGCCGGCGGCCGCCGCCGCCCCGTTGCTTTTCGACGACAAGGAACACCTCTGGGCATTTCCCGAACCGCGCGAGACCGCCTTGCGTGCCGGGATCCGCCGCACGGTCGATACGGACGAATGCCGGCGCGCCTTCGGCGGGGAACCGCATGCGTTCTGCTGGGCCACCGGGGCCTGCATGCTTTACGCGCGGCGCGCCTTCGAGACCTGCGGATTCTTCCGGGAAGATTTCTGGATGCTCGGCGAGGACCTGGAATTCTCCATGCGGGTGGCGGCCGCGGCCGGCGGCGTCTTCACCGCGGACGCCTTGGTGCCCCACCTGCCGCCGCCCCCCGACCCGGAGACCTCGCGCGTCGCCCACCGCCTCAAGTTCCTCGCCCTGCTGCAAAATTTGTCCTACCTCGCCTTCCACTCGCCGCACAGCGCGCACCTGCGATTGTACCTCGCGGGCAATTTCAAACGCTATGTGCGCACCGAAGGATTCAGCCCGGGCACTTTGTGGGACGGATGGTGCGCCTTCTACGAGGGCGCGGTTTGCCGGCAACCCGCCGGCACTCCGGCCGGCGCCCGCCTGCGGGAGCGGGCCAAGCATCGTCTGGAGCACCGATGAAACACCACCGCACCGCCCGCCGCGTCGTGGTGGAAACCCTGCACCGCCTTCCGGCCGAACTGCGCGAGGCCGCGCGGCAGGTGCCGGTGTGCTTCGAGGATTTTCCCGCGGAAGAACTGGTCACGGACGGACTTGACCCCGGCATCCTCGGACTCTTCGTCGGCGCGCCGCGTCACGAACACGTCCACGATCCCGGTCCGCCGCCGCAGATTCTCCTCTACCTTGAGAACATCCTCGACGAATGCGGGGAGGCCGGCACGACCTTCGCCGAAGAAGTCCGCCGCACTTATCTGCACGAACTCGGGCACTATCTGGGGCTGGACGAGGAAGCCCTCGCGGAACGCGACCTGGACTGAGCTGTAGCGTCGCCGTCCCCGGCGACGGCCATTGTTTGTGAAAGGCCGGCGGGGACGCCGCTGCTACATTGTCAGGCAACTACTTGCCCTGTGGCTCAGGCTTGCGCCAACCGCAGATCAAACCGGTCCAAGTTCATCACCTTGTCCCAAGCCGCGACGAAGTCCTCCACGAATTTCCCTTGCGCGTCGGAGCTGCCGTAAACCTCGGCGAGCGAACGCAGGATGGAATTCGATCCGAAGACGAGATCGGCGCGGGTCGCGGTCCATCGGGACTTGCCGCTCTTGCGATCGCGACCTTCCCAGACATCACGCTGGTCCGACACGGGTTTCCATTCGGTGCCCATGTCGAGAAGATTGGCAAAGAAGTCGTTGGTCAGCCGGCCCGGGCGGTCGGTGAACACGCCGTGCGCGGACCCGTCGCAGTTGGCACCGAGCACGCGCAAGCCGCCGACGAGCACGGTCATCTCGGGCGCGGTCAGCGTGAGCAATTGCGCTTTGTCGACGAGCATTTCCTCGGCGGGCACGGAAAGCTTGGGCCGGATGTAGTTGCGGAAGCCGTCGGCTGCGGACTCGAGCACCGCGAACGACTCCACATCCGTCTGCTCCTGCGACGCATCGGTGCGCCCCGGGGTGAAGGGCACGGTGGCATTCTGCCCGGCATCCCCGGCCGCTTTCTCCACGGCCGCGCATCCGGCGAGCACGATGAGGTCGGCCAACGAAACCTTCTTGCCGCCCGGCGCCGACTTGTTGAAGTCCGCCTGGATGCCCTCGAGAGTCTTGAGCACTTTGCCCAGCTGCTCGGGCTGATTGACCTTCCAGAATTTCTGCGGAGCCAGACGGATGCGGGCGCCATTGGCCCCGCCCCGCTTGTCGGACCCGCGGAACGTGGAGGCCGAAGCCCATGCCGTGGCGACCAGCTCGGACACGGTCAACCCGGACTCGAGCACCTTGGCTTTGAGCGCCGCGATGTCTTTCGCCCCGATCAACGGATGATCGACGGCCGGCACCGGGTCCTGCCAGATGAGTTCCTCCTTCGGCACGTCCGGTCCGAGGTAACGGGCCCGCGGACCCATGTCGCGGTGCGTCAGCTTGAACCACGCGCGGGCGAAAGCATCGGCGAATTCCGCCGGGTTCTGGTGGAAGCGGCGCGAAACCTTCTCGTAAGCCGGGTCGAAGCGCAGTGACAGATCGGTCGTCAGCATGGTCGGACGGTGCTTCTTGCCGGCGTCGAACGCGTCGGGCACATCCGCCGGCGCGTCTTTCGCCACCCATTGGTGCGCGCCCGCCGGGCTCTTGGTCAACTCCCAGTCGTATTTGAACAGGTTGTCGAAATAGAGGTTGGTCCATTTCGTGGGCTCCTGCGTCCATGTCACTTCCAGACCGCTACTGATCGTATCCGCGCCCTTGCCGGACTTGTAACTGCTCTTCCAACCCAGGCCCTGTTCGTCGAGCGGGGCGGCTTCCGGAGCGGGACCGACATGCTTGGCATCCCCCGCCCCGTGGCACTTGCCGAAGGTGTGGCCTCCGGCGATGAGCGCGACCGTTTCCTCGTCGTTCATCGCCATGCGGGCGAACGTCTCGCGGATGTCGCGCGCCGCCGCCAACGGATCAGGATTGCCGTTGGGGCCCTCGGGATTGACATAAATCAGACCCATCTGCACCGCGGCCAGCGGATTTTCCAGATCGCGATCGCCCGCGTAGCGCTCGTCGGCGAGCCACTCGCGCTCGGATCCCCAGTAAACGTCCTCCTCCGGCTCCCAGATGTCCTCGCGTCCGCCGCCGAAGCCGAATGTTGTGAAACCCATCGACTCGAGGGCCACGTTGCCGGTGAGGATCATCAGATCGGCCCAGGAAAGCTTCCGGCCGTATTTCTGCTTGATCGGCCAAAGCAGGCGGCGGGCTTTGTCGAGATTGACGTTGTCCGGCCAGCTGTTGAGCGGCGCGAAACGCTGGCTGCCCCTGCCGCCGCCCCCGCGTCCGTCGCCCGTGCGGTAGGTGCCCGCGCTGTGCCAGGCCATGCGGACAAAAAACGGACCGTAGTGCCCGAAGTCGGCCGGCCACCAATCCTGCGAGTCGGTCATGAGCGCCTCGAGGTCCTTCTTCACCGCCGCCAGATCGAGACTTTGGAATTCTTTGGCATAGTCGAAGTCACCGCCCATCGGGTCGGTCTTCTCCGACTGCTGGCTGAGCATCTTGAGGTTGAGCTGGTTGGGCCACCAATCGCGGTTGGTCGGACCCATCCCGGCCGCCACGGGCGCGCCGGTTGATTTTCCGTGGTTGAAGGGGCACTTGAGTTCGGTGGACATAGGATTTCAGACTTTCTTGGTTTGTGATCGCCGGTGAGACAACGAATGTGATTTTCCGCGTGGGAACCGGAGCAGTCAAGTCACACCGATGCGATAAACGGAATGCACGTCGTGCAACCCGTGCACTCGGGGGTGTTGCCGTGGATGGTTTCCAATTCGAAGGTGTGCGGGCCGGGTTGGATATTTTCCGCCAGCACCAGCGGACGATACCAGCCGCTCGCGCCGCACCAGGACGGACGGTCGCGCGCACTCGTTTGCCATTCGCCGCCGTCGATGCGCCAGCGGACTTCGGACGAAGCGCTGCCGAAATCGAAACCGGCCACGAGGCTGCGTCCGCGGAATTTCCCGCGCAGCGTCGCCCCCGGAGCAGTGGTGAAGAGCACTTGATCGATCCAATTGAGCGCGCCCCAGCGCCGCTCGGTCCACGGTCCGGCGCGCTCGATCTCGGCGAAAGGGACGAAACGCGGCTTTTCCCAGCAATGCGGATCAAGCGCCGGGGGCAGTGCTTTGCTTTTCGCTTTTGCCGCGAGTCCTTTTTCGATCGCGGCGATGACGGTCTGCGCATAGCTGTGACTGCCCCGGTGCTCGGGATGCAACCCGTCCGGCAGCCACTCCTCCCGGCGCATCAGACCTTCCCGCACCTCGCGCCAAGCCTGCAATCCGACCCAAACCGAACTGAGCCGGTAATGAGCGGCGAGGACTTCGAAACCGGCCACGGAGGGCGGCACGCGCCCCGCCTCCATATCCTCCTCGAATTCGCGCATGAAGGTGTAGACAAGCCCCACGTCGGTGCGGCCGGAGGCCAGCAACTGGCGCAGGACACCCTCCCTCGCCCGAGCGCGGCGTTCCGGCGGCGTGCCGTTGTCGTTGACCGCGTATTCGACCAAGACCAGATCGCACATACGGTCGGTGATATCGCGCTTGGCGCGGAAGACGGCCAGATCACTGCCGGTCGCGCCGATCGCCGCATTCTCGAGGATCCAGCGGACCTTAGGCCACTTCGCCGTCAACCAACCCGCCAAGCCCTCGGGCCAGCGGGTGCCCGTCTTTTGGTCGGTGATCGATCCCCCGAGGAAACCGACGCGCACCGTGCCGGACTCGAGCGCCCGGCGGAAATTCGGCAAGGGTCCGCGCGTGCGATGCACCGCAAGCCGCTCGGAGGGGTGTCTCACAAGGACAACGCGGTCCAACGCGCGTTGTTTTTCGAACTGTCCAACGCCGCCTCGATGAAGGCCATACCGCGGATGCCATCGGCGATCTTCGGGTAATCGAGCGCGTTCGCATCGGGTTCGCGTCCGTCGAGCACGGCGCGCAGATGATTGGCGAAATTCCGGTAAATGTTGGCGAACGCTTCGAGGTAACCCTCGGGGTGCCCCGCCGGAATCCGCGTGTGGGCCGCGGCGGACCCGCCGAGGTATCCCATGCCGGTGCGCAGAACCTCGACCGGACGGTCGGGCCATTTGAGCCGCAACGTGTTGGGCTCTTGCTGGCGCCATGCGAGACCGCCAAGTTCGCCATACACGCGGATGTTGAGATCGTTTTCCTCGCCGACGGAAATCTGCGAGGCGTGGAGCACGCCCTTTGCGCCACCTTCGAAGCGGAGCAAAATATTCGCGTCATCGTCAAGCCGGCGTCCGGGCACGAACGCGGTGAGGTCCGCGGCCAGTTCCTTGATCCGCAGGCCCGTGATGTATTCCGCAAGGTTCTCCGCGTGCGTGCCGATGTCACCGAGGCAACCGGCCGCCCCCGAGCGCGCCGGATCGGTGCGCCACGAGGCTTGCTTTTGTCCGGTTTCCTCCAAACGCGTGGCCAGCCACCCCTGCGGGTATTCGACGACCACCTTGCGGATGTTGCCGAGCCGTCCGGCGCGGATGATGCCCCGTGCTTCTTTGACCAGTGGATACCCCGTGTAGTTGTGCGTCAGGCCGTAGAGCAGTCCGGTGCGTTCGAGCAACGCCCCCAGTTCCTTCGCCTCGGCAAGATTGAAGGTCGCGGGCTTGTCCGAGACCACATGGAATCCATGTTCCAGTGCCGCCTTGGCCGGGGCAAAATGCAGATGGTTCGGCGTGACGATGGACACGAAGTCCATGCGCAGGTCGGCCGGCAACGCGGCTTCGCCGGACATCATTTCGTCGAACGTGCCGTAGCAACGTTCCGGCGGGAGGAACAAGTCGGCACCCGAATCCTTCGACCGCTGCGGGTCGCTGCTCAACGCGCCGCAAACCAGTTCGATCTGGCCGTCGAGGGCGGCCGCCATGCGATGCACCGCCCCGATGAAGGCGCCGCGCCCGCCGCCGACCATACCCATGCGGATTTTGCGATGGGCCGCGCTCATCACTTTTTCTTCTTGGCGAAGGCCGCATCAAAGGCCACGGCACTCGGCTCGAAATCGAGCGCCCGCACGAAGCCCGCCGCCTCGGTCGCGCCGTGGAGTCGGTCCATACGGATGTCTTCCCATTCGACCGAGAGCGGTCCGCGGTAGCCGGCGTCGTTGAGCGCGACGATCACCGACTCGAAATCGATGTCCCCGCGGCCCGGCGAACGGAAATCCCAATGGCGGCGCGGGTCGCCGAAGGAAAGATGCCCGCCGAACACGCCGCTGTCGCCGGTTCCCTTCCCCCACCACACGTCTTTGATGTGCGCGTGGAAGATGCGCGGACCGAAACGGCGGATGAACTCGACGTAGTCGACACCCTGGTAGCCGAGATGCGAGGGATCGTAGTTGAATCCGAAACGCGGGTGGTGGCCGACCGCCGCCAGTGCGCGCTCGGCGGTGGCGATATCGAAGGCGATTTCGGTCGGATGAACCTCGAGGCCGAAACGGACATCGACCTTCTCGAACGCGTCGAGGATCGGACGCCATCGTCGGCCGAAGTCGGCGAAGCCTTTGTCCCAATAATCCTGCGAAGTCGGCGGGAACGCGTAGATCGAATGCCAGATGGACGAACCGGTGAAACCATTGACCGTCACCGGATGCCGGTTCTTGGCGTAGCCGGGCTTCGCGTCGAAGAACGCGCGTGCCGCTTTCCCCGCGGCGATCATTTGTCTGGCCGCACGGCGGCGCACGCCCTCCGGATCGCCGTCACCCCAGACCTCGGGCGGCAGGATGGCTTTGTGCCTCTCATCGATCAGATCGCAGACCGCCTGCCCGACGAGATGGTTCGAAACGGAGAAACAAGTCAACCCATGGCCGCTGAGCAGTTCCCACTTGTCGCGGACGTAGGATTTCGACGACAAGGCGCGGTCGACTTCGAAGTGATCGCCCCAGCAGGCGAGTTCGAGTCCGTCGTAGCCCATGCGTTTGGCCAGCGGCGCGAGTTCGGCCAGAGGCAGATCGGCCCACTGGCCGGTGAAGAGGGTGATGGGTCTTTTCATGGGAAGATTCAGCGGTATTTGGAGCGGAGGGAGCGGCCGAGTTTGGCGCTTCGCGCCGCCAAGTCGAGGATATGGATCGGTCGGCGCGCCCATTCCGGGGTGATGGCCAGCTTGACCCCCTTGGTCAGATGGGCGGCGATGTTGTCGTAGTAACGGTGATATTCGGACGGGGCGTGATTTCCTTCCTCGACCGTCACTTTGCGTCCCTCGCGGCGGTAGATGGTGTAATGGTCATGCTCGATGATATAGCTGCCCTCCGTGCCGGTGACTTCGAAGAAGCCGCGCCGCGGATGCGAGTCGAGCGAGGTGATGGTCAGGTTCAGCCATGCGCGGTTTTTGAAACGCACGACGGCCAAAGCCTCGTCTTCATTGGTATCCCTCTTCCACCGTGTGCGCGGCGCCCAGTAACCCTCGTGCGCGTAGCCGGAGACCTCGGCCACATCCGCATCGATGATCTGCAGCCCGTATTCCAGCAAGTGCACGCCCCAGTCGTAAAGGATGCCGCCCGAAATGCTCCGGCTGCTGCGCCACCAGTCGCCGGGCAACTCGCGCCGCCCCATGCGCGCATCGATTTTGTAAACCTCGCCGATGGCCTTCTCCCTCTTGATCTTCTCCACGGCCCGCAGGATCCAGCCGTCCCAGTGCCGGTTATGGTAGGTCGAAAGCATGACCCCCGCCCGCCGCGCGGCGGCGATCATCGCATCGCATTCGGCTGTGGTCAGGGCCAGCGGCTTCTCGCAAACCACGTGCTTGCCGGCCCGCAGGCATTGGAGGCCGATCTTCGCGTGCGTGTTGTGCGGGGTGATGATGGTGACGAGATCGACATCGGGTGACTTCAGCATCCGCGCGACCGAAGAATACGTCGCGATGCCGGGAAAGTCCGACTTTGCCGCCGCGAGCCGCGCAGGATCAATCTCCACCACCGCCGCCGGCGTCATGCCCGCCGCGCGCATGTCCTGAAGATGCGCCCTGCCCATGTTGAAAGCGCCACCATAGCCGATGACGCCGACGCGGATCTCGTCCGGGCTTTTCCATCTTTTCTTCATCATTTAACAGCCTCCCGGGGACCTTCTCGCCGCAAGGCCGAGGCGTAGTGGTTGCTCGCATCCACTTGGCAGGAAAAGAATTTTCACGCGGGGTCGATTGTTCCGGAAACCGGGGGCGGCGGCAGCAAACGGGACACTTTTCCGTCAACCGCGGATCAGCGGAACCCCTCGGTGGACCGCTCCGTTGCCGCCGGGTCCTCCGGCAAGGGTTCGAGCGGCGGTGTGTTCGGGCAGTCGTCGGGGATACGAACCATCGCACGCGCCCATTTGACGCCGTTGCCGATGACGCGTTGCACGTTCGCGTCATGGAAAGTCGGATACGTTTCGTGTCCGGGCCGGAAATAGAAGACCCGTCCGTTCCCCCGCTGCCAGGTCGCCCCGCTGCGGAAGACCTCGCCGCCGGTGAACCACGAAATGAAGATCAGCTCGTCCGGCGACGGGATCCCGAACGGCTCGCCGTACATTTCCTCGGCCGGGATTTCGAAAAACTCGCCCAATCCCGCGGTGATCGGGTGATGCGGCGCGACATTCCACACACGTTCCTTGTCCGTCGACTCACGCCATTTCAGCGAGCACGTCGTGCCCATCAGGCGCTTGAAAATTTTCGAGTAATGCCCCGAGTGCAGAACGACCAGTCCCATACCCTCGAGGACGCGGCGATGGACGCGCTCGACAACCTCGTCGGCCACCTCCCCGTGGGCCATGTGGCCCCACCAGACAAGAACGTCGGTCTTCTCCAACCGCTCCACGGTCAACCCGTGCTCCGGCTGGTCGAGCCACGCGGTGGTCACGGCCAGGCCCGCGTCCCGGCGCAGAAACGCCGCGATCGTCTCGTGCATGCCGTCCGGATAAAGCGCGGCGACTTTCGGGTTCTTCTTCTCGTGGCGGAATTCGCCCCAGACGGTGACGCGGATGCTCATGGGTTTCGGGAAAAGCCGCGGAGAGCATTGCCACGCGCGAGGCCGGAGACGATAACTTTCCTCCCATGCCCCTGATCGACAAACCGCTCGAGGAACTCAAAACTTACCGCGGCATCTCCCCGGTTCCCGCCGATTTCGACGCCTACTGGGCCGACGCCCTGCGCGAACTCGAGGCCACCGATCCGGAGCCGGAACTTGTGCCTTCGGACGCCCTACACCCCCCGCGCGCCGAGTGCTTCGACCTCTGGTTCCGCGGCGTCGGCGGCGCGCGGATCTACGCCAAATACGTCCGGCCGAAAAACCGCCCCGCCCCCGGTCCGGCCGTCCTCCAATTCCACGGCTACACCTGGAACAGCGGCGACTGGGTCGACAAGCTCGCCTACGCCGGGCAGGGCCTCGCCGTGGCCGCGCTCGACTGCCGCGGCCAAGGCGGACGCAGCGAGGACAACACGCCGGTCAAGGGCAACACGCACCACGGGCATTTCATCCGGGGCCTCGACGATGCGCCGGACAAACTCCTCTTCCGCCGCATCTTCCTCGACACCGTGCAACTCGCCCGCGTCGTCATGGCCTTGCCGGAAAACGATCCGGCGCGCATCGGCACGCTGGGCGGATCGCAAGGCGGCGCGCTCTCCATCGCCTGCGCCGCGCTCGAACCGCGCATCGCCCGGTGTGTTTCCGTCTTTCCCTTTCTCTCGGACTACAAACGCGTCTGGGACCTCGATCTGGCCAAGGACGCCTATGCCGAACTGCGGACTTTTTTCCGCTTTTTCGACCCGCGCCACGAACGCGAGGAGGAAATCTTCACGCGTCTCGGCTACATCGACGTGAAGAACCTCGCCCCGCGCATCAAAGCCGAAGTCCTCATGGGCCTCTCCCTCATGGACCCGATCTGCCCGCCTTCCACCCAGTTCGCCGTCTACAACGCCATCGCGGGAAAAAAGGAATGCCTCATCTATCCCGACTTCGCCCATGAAGCACTGCCGGGCTTTTACGACCGGGCGTTTGATTTCCTGGCAGGACTTTGATCAGACACCCTGGCGCATGATCTCCGCGGGAGCGCGACCCGCGCGCAACAGCGCCCCCATGCGCTGCATGGCGGGAGCGGAGTGGTTGAAAAAGCGTTTGTAAGCCCGGCACAGATAGTTGAGTCCGGTCTCACCGTCCGGCGTGCGGATGAACCGGTGCTTGGGACATTCGCCGTGACAGAGATGGCGCACTTCGCATGCGCGGCAGTAGCGCGGCAGGGCGTCCGCCTTGGCTTGCCCGAACGCGCGCTGGAATTCCGAGTTCACCATTTCGCCGAGCGAACGGTTGAGGATGTTGCCGAGTTGGTAGCGCGGATAGACGTAATGATCGCATGAATACACCTCCCCGTCGTGCTCCATGGCCAAAGCTGTGCCGCAGGTCTCGCTGAAAACGCACAGCCCGCCGCGGTGCGGTCCGCCCATCCAATTGCCCAAGGTGACATCGAAGATCTGCACGAAGGTCTTCCCGATATCGCGCTTCACCCACTCGTCGAAAATCGCGCAAAGAAATTCGCCGTAGGACTTCGGCTCGACGCTCCAATCGGTGACCGGCATCCGGCGGTGGTCCTCCTCATCCACCCGCGGCGGCGCGGCCAGGTCGAGCCCGAGTTTGGTCGCTTCCGCGTCCGGCAACCGCTCGACCAGCGGAATGAATTGCAGGAAGCCGGACCCGATGTCGCGCAGGAAACGGTAAACCTCCAGAGGATGACGCGCATTGGCGCGGCTGACCACGGTCAGCGTGTTGAATTCGACGGCGTGTTTTTTCAGCAACCGCAGACCGCGCAAAACATCGTCGTAAGTGTCGCGGCCCTGCTTGTCCACGCGGTAGGCGTTGTGCAAGCGGGCCGGACCGTCGATGCTGAGTCCGACGAGAAAATTCTCCGCGCGGAGAAATTCGCACCACTCGTCGTCGAGCAAGGTGCCATTGGTCTGGATGGCATTGTGGATTTTTTTGCCGCCGGCATAGCGCCGCTGCAACTCGACGACCTTGCGGAAATATGTCACCCCGAGCAAGGTCGGCTCCCCGCCCTGCCACGCGAACGAAATCTCCGGAACGTCCTGTCCTTCGATGTATTGCCGCACGTAAGTCTCGAGGACCTCGTCGGACATTTTGAAATTCTCGTTGGACGGAAAAAGTTTCTCTTTCTCCAGATAAAAGCAGTATTTGCAGTCGAGATTGCAAATCGGACCAATCGGCTTGGTCATGACATGGAACGCCCGCACCGGA
>CAZEYV010000144.1:0-16067 GCA_964516705.1 uncultured Chthoniobacter sp. | reverse complement strand
GGGCGAGTCGCCGAAGGCGGGGTAGCGCTGGTTGATCATCTCGAATTTCGTGGGGAAGGGCGCGACGGTGGCGACAATGTCTTCCCCGAAAAAATCGATCTCGCCGCCGGACACGCGGTAGAGCGCTTCGGCTAGGTCGACATAATGGCCGAATCCGTAATTGTGATACATGATGCCTTCCGTGCAGTAGCCGTCCGCACTGTAGCTCTTGAAGGCGGCGGGCAGGTGTTTGCGCGCCGCGCGCACGATTTTCATGACCTCGCTTTTGTTCGGCGAGGCATAAAGCGCCGCCCCGATGATGCCGGCGTGGCAGACCGAGACCCAGTTGTTGTCATAGCCGATCCACTGGCACAGCGATTTGTCGCCGGCGATCCGTTTGAGGTAAGGCTCGACCACGCGGCGGTGGAGTTCCTTTTTCAGTTTTTTGGTGAATTCCGGCGGGAGCTTCTCGTCCAGCCACCAACCCATGGTGGCCAGCGTGTAACCGCGCATGGCCACCCCGAGGTCGACATCCGTTTTCTTCCCGCGATAGTTGGGCAGGCCTTTGTCGTGCGCGGGAATGACCCAGGTCGGTTCCTCCAGGATGGCCTCCGCCTCCCGTTGCGCGGCGTCGATGAATTTCCGGTCGTCGGTCAGACCCGCGGCGAGCGAGAAGAGCCCGGTGCGATACAAACGCTGTTTGAACGGCGCCCCGTGCGGTTCGCGGCTGCCGGTCTTCTCGTAGGCCTCGAATTCCTCCGGTCCGAGTTCGGGCACGGGCTTGTCCAGTTCCGCCCCGGCGGCGGCGAGAATTTGCTTCCGGTCGAGGTTGGCCTGACGCCAGGCCGCGCGGTCGGACAATTTCGGACCGACGCCGGTGGGCACTTCGAGTTGGAGGGACATGACATCGATTTCTTCCGCGGCGGCGACGGGCGGCGCGGCTTCGGATGCCGCGCGCTGTTCTTCGGCCACCGCCATGGCGGGCGGCGGCACGCGGTCTTTTTCGCGGCGGTAAACGGCCACGACGCGTGGCAGGAAATCGGTCACGTCGTGGGGCAAGGGTTGCGGGGAGGCGGCAAACAGTGCGGTGACGGTCTCTGTGTCCCAGCTCTGCACTTGGGCGGTCGCACCCGCGGGAATTTTCGTTTTCCCGCGCACCAGGCCCTCGATGACCACCGGGAATTCCCGCGTTTCGGCCAGGATGACCGTGTCCGGCTGGAAACCGGGGTTGTCTTTCAACCATTCCAACGCGGCTTGCTCCTCGGTCGGGGTGGGCGCGGCCGCGGGCGGCGGTTCGGGGGCCGGTTCCGGGGTCGGTTCCGGCGCGGGCGGCGGGGTCGGCTTGGGTGTCGGTGCGGACGGCGGTGGCGGCGGCGGCGGGCAACCGGTCGGCCCGAGCAGGAGCACGGCCAGCACCAGCGCGAGCACGCGGAGGACCCGGTGATGGCGGGGGCGTTTCGTCACGGGCGGCTATCATGGTGTCCCGCCGTCGCCGCGGCAACTTCGCGCGGCGGGTCGGAGGCACTTTAACATAAAGCCGGGCATGGACGGCGGGCCCATGATTGGCCTCCCCATCCGGCCGGTCGCCGGATATGCAGGACCTTCATGCCGCCGGAGTCACCGCCGCCGCCTTCCCGGGCCTTCCGGCGCTACGTGCGTCCGCTCCTGCGGGAGAACCGGTGGCCCATCATTCTCGCTCTCGTGCTGGTCGGGATCAGCGGCGGCGCGGCAGCCATGCAGAACGTCTTTCCCAAATGGCTGTTTTCCTACGTGCTGCAACCGGACGGCCTCGGGGCGCCCGAGCGCTGGTGGCGGCTCGGACAATTGGCGCTCGTCTACCTTTTCCTCACCGCGGTGCTGCGGATGCTTTTGTGGCACTGGGGATTCCGGCTCTTCACGCGGGTCCGCGAACACATTGTCTTTGCCTTGCGGCGGCGTTTTTTCCGCCATGTGAATCACCTTTGCCTGCGTTTCCACGGCGAGCACACCAGCGGCGAGTTGTTCAGCTACCTCTTCGGCTCGCCGCTGCGGGCGGTCATCGATTTTTTCCACCATTCGACCATGAACGTGCCGGGCTCGGTGGTGGCCCTCGTTTCCACCATGGCCGTGTTCCTCGTCTGGGATTGGGTGCTGGCGTCCATCCTTTTTGTCACCGCGCTCTTCAGTGTGGTCATGATGCTGCGCGCGCGGCGCCGCATGCAGCGGATCCAGAGCGATTTCCAGGCGGCGGAAGGCGATGTGAGCGGACGTGTCGCCGACCTGCTGCGCGGCAACAAGGCGGTCAAACTCCACGCCATGGAGGCGCAGGTGGCGCACCGTTTCGAGGAAGAGGCGGACATCATCCGGATCAAAAGCTACCGGCGCGATGTGCTCTCCCACGTGGAGTGGATCAAGCAGGAGGGCTTGAGTTACGTCTGTTATGCGGTGCTCATGGCCGCCTGCACCTGGCGCTACCTGAGCGGCGATATCGACCTCGGCGTGGTTGCGGCCTGCCTGGCGGCTTTCGCGGGGCTTAGCGGGCCCATCCAGGGAATTTTCCAGTCCTTCGCCCTGTGGGGCGGGGCCGAGGCCGCCTTGGCCCGCATCGGGGCGGTGCTCGACACGGAGACGACCACGCCCGACCCGCGCGATGCGCGCGGCGAATGGCCCGGGGAGGGCGGGATTGTCTTCACCGGCGTGACCTTCGCTTACGACGCGATGCGGCCGGTGCTGTCGGAATTCAACCTGCGCATCCCGGCGGGGGAGAAGCTGGCTTTGGTCGGTCCCTCGGGGGCGGGCAAGACGACGGTCACCCAATTGCTGCTCCGCCTCTACGATCCGCAGTCCGGATCGATCGCCATCGGCGGCGCCGACCTGAGGTCCTTCACGACCGCGGCCCTGCGCCGCTACTTCGGCGTGGTGCCGCAGGATCCCTTCTTTTTCCACACGACACTGCGCGACAACCTGCGCGTGGCGCGACCGGAAGCGTCCGACCGCGAGATCCTCGAAGCGTGCGGACAGGCCAACGCCCTCGAATTCATCGGGGACCTGCCCGCCGGACTCGACACCCGGCTGGGGGAGGGCGGGGCGAATCTTTCGGGCGGCCAACGCCAACGCCTGGCCATCGCACGGGCCTTGCTGGCCGATCCGCGATGTTTCATTTTCGACGAGGCGACCAGCGCGCTCGACACGGTGAGCGAGAAGCTGATTTCCGCGGCGGTCGAACGGGTGCTCGGCGACCGCACCGCGATCTTCATCGCGCACCGGCTCGATACCGCGCGGCGCTGCGACCGGATCCTCGTCATGGAGGCCGGACGCATCGTGCAGCAAGGGCCCTATGCCGTCCTTGCGGAGCAACCGGGATTGTTCCGCGAGTTGGTGCGCAGCCGGGAATTGCGGGAGTGACGGACGGTCAGAGCGCGAACTTCACGGTCTGGCCTTCCTTCGGCAGCTCGAATTTCACGGTGCCCGTTTTTCCATCCGGTGCCGTGACCGTGGCTTCGTAGTCTCCGAGGAAACCGCGCACCGCAGCGGTTCCGTCGTCGCCGGTTTCGAGGTCGGTGTCGGTCCACCATTTTTTGGTGGTCAGGTCAACCCACACCTCGCCGTTCGGGCGGAGCTGCCAGTCTTTGGTCCAGAAGGCCGCGCGCGGCTTCCAGTGCCGTCCTTCCCAGAATCCCCAGCAGAGGACGCTGTCGATGGCCGGATGGCTGAAGACCGCCGTGAGGAAGTCGCGAGTGTAGGCGGTTTGCGTCTCGATGTCGGACGTGTCGATGTCGAATTCGGTGATCTGGACGGGCAGGCCGAGTTCCCCGAAACGGTCGAGCACTTCGATGATGCGCGGCGGGGGCGGGGGGCTGCCGCCGAAATGGCCCTGTTCGCCCAGGCCCCCGATCGGCGCGCCCTGCTCCTGGAAGAACTTGATGGTGTCATAGTAATACCCGCTGGGGGAGCCCGGACCGCTTCCGTCGAACATGACGTAGTCGTTGTAATAAAGCTTCACCTCCGGTGCCCCGCGGTGCGCGGCTTTGAACCACTCGACCATGGCCTCGCGTCCGAGCACGTTGATCACATCGTTATGCGCGTAGCTCTCGTTGATCACGTCCCATTCCGCGATGCGCTTGCCGAGCACGGCGGTCTGGTCGGCAATGTGGTCGAGGATGGCCTGACGGAGTTTCGGCGGATCGTCCTGGAGGTCCTTGAGAAACGGCGGCACGCGCGGCCACGAGGGCCAAACCATGACGTGTCCGCGCGGGGTGATGTCGTTGGCCTCCATCCAGTCGAGCGCGGCCAGGACATGTTCGCGGCGCCTCAGCCCCTCCGGCGACTTGTCGATCCAGTTGTGCCACTTGATGTCGTCCTCGAAGACGGCTTTGTTGAAATATTTTTTCAGCGTCTCGCGGTAACGTTCGTGGTCGGGCGTGTCGCCGCCGACGATCCAGTCCGAGCGGATGGCCGTGCCGAAGCCGAAAGCATGCCGCTTCATCCGCACCTCGACTTTGGCCCCGGCCACGGGCCGGCCCTCCGCGTCGGTGACCTCGATCCGCAAATCCCCTTTGCGGATTTTTTCGATGCGGGCTTCGGCCTCCGCGCGCCAGGGTGCGCCGGGTTCGTGGCCCTCGTAGCGGGCATCGGTTTGGGGCAGGTCGGACGGGTCGACGTCGGGTCCGTAATTGAGCAGTTTGCCCCCGCCGATCTCGAGGGTCTGGGGCGGGTAGCCCACGCGCAGGCTCAGTTGCATTTCGCCGGCCTCCGCGTCGCGGTCGGCCCGGAAGGGGATGCGGATGGTGGTCCATTCGGGTCCGACGGACAGATCCCGCTCGAGATTTTTGGTGTGGGGTTTCTCGCTGCCTTCGACGATGACGGCAACGAGGGCTTCGCCGGTTTCCTGGCGGCTCTTGATGCGGCGCGCGGTGAACTCGGCGTAAAGGGTGTCGCCGCTCTTGATCGGCCCGGTGGTCGCGGCTTGCACGCGCACATTATAGGGGAAGGGCGCGGTCTTGATCGTCTCGACACGGACCGCATCGTCGAAGTCCCGGCCTTCGACCGGGACCACGGTGAAGACTCCGCATTCGATGGCTTCGCCGGACGGTTGGAGCGACTTCGCGCCCTCCGGCAGCAGCGGGGTTGAGGGAGGCAGGGCGTGCAACGGGGGAGCCAGCAGCACGGCGGCGATGACCGGAAGGATGGATTTCATGTTCATGGGATGGTGGTGATCAGCACTTCTTGACGGCCCGGAGGCACGTCGAAAGCAATGGTGTCCGACTCGGCGCGCAGTGTCTGCTCTTCCGCACCGATGCGCACGCGGTAGTTGCGGCCGCGGATGCGGTGGCCCGCTTCCAGGCGTCCGCCTCCCTCGATGGTCATGGCAATCCGCTCCGGATCCCACGCCGTGCACTCGACAACCGCGGATTGATCGCGCGGGATGAAGGAGACAGGCACCGCGGCGATTTTCTTGGCGCGTCCGGAGAAAACGGTCAGCCGCCCGGGCGCCAGCTCGTTGCGGCCGGGCGCGAAGAGCGCCGGCGAGGCGAGGCGGAAATCCGTTTCGGTCGTCGCCGTGACCACCGGCAGTCCGTTGCGATCGCGCAGGCTGGTCACCGGTGCACCGGCCCGCAGCAGCGAGACGGCAAGATCGTGCTCTTCGGTGCCGCGGATGGGGTAGTTGAAGGTGAAGCGGAAGGTGCCGTCCGCGGAAGCATCGACCTGATATCCGTCACCGCCGTGCTGCTGCTGGTCCTGCCACAGACCGTCTTTCCACAGCAAGGGCACGGCGCGGGCGGTGAAGCCCTCGACGACGAGCGGCAGCATGTCGAGTCCGCCGGTGACCCGGAACGTCGCCGCATCGTCGTTGGCGCGGATTGTCGCCGGAAAATCACGGAGCTTGGCGCCGCGGGTGACCTGCGAAACAACGGGCGGGCGCACGCCCCAGTGCGCGCGCTCGCGGTCCGGCTTGTGGAAAGGGGTGGTCACCTCGCCATGCGGCATGAGCAGGATCTCCGCCTCGAGGAAATCGCCGGGTTGGAGGGCGAGGGACGTGTCCCCCGTGGTGAAGGCGTAGCGTCCGCTCTCCGGGCCGAAGTCCGCCGTCAGGTGCGCGCGCGTCACCTCGCGTCCGCCGAGGCGCCCCTCGAGGCGGGTCACGAGCATGAGCGTGCCGAAATTGCTGCGTCCCTCGTGCGCGCCGGCATAGGGCAGTTCGGCAGCGAGCGGCGCACCGAGGGGAAACTTGCTCCCGGGCTTGGCCGGGACCGTGCGCGGTTTGCCTTCGGCGTCGAGCCAGACGAGATCCGCCACCGGATATTTTTCGAACATCTGGAGCCAGCGGAAATTTTTCCGCGCATCGCCCGCGATGACCGCCGGCTTGTCCCATTCGTAACGGATGCGCAGGAAGGTGCGGGCTTCGTCGGTCTGCGGGATTTCCCAGGCCTCGACGGCCATGTCCGCCGCGTCGTCGGCCGTGCGGAAATGCATGGTGAAATGCGCCAGGCAGGGCGCGATGGAATGGAAGTCCGTGCGGCGATACATCGGGCGCACCGTGCCGGCCTTCGTCTCGTAGTTGAGGAAACCGGGCCAGGAAAAGCAGTCATGCTGCGGTTGCCCCATGAGGAACGGACCGGAGTAAGGACGGAAATCGGGGATGCTGACCAGCGTGTCGCGGATATCCATCCACGCGTGGGTGAAACAGGTGGTCTCGGAAAGCCCGGTCGAGAGGTGCCAGTAGATGTTGAAGAAGCGGATCGATGAAACCTGCTTGAGCATGAGCCGCCCCCAAGTCTGGTAGAGTCCCATGACCAAATGCCCGCGCTGTTCGTCCGGACCGAGGTCCAGAGGGAAAATGATATCACCGAAGGCGCGGTCATCGGGCTCTTCGTTCTCGCCGGCGAAATTCTTCGCGACGAAGGCGGGGATGGCCCGGGGGAAGCCGTGCGGGTCCGTGACCGCGCCGGCTTCGAGGTTGCCGGTTCCGGTGCGGGCTATGACGGTGATCCGCCGCGGCTCGGACGGTGCCGGCACGGTGACCGGCGTGATCATGCGGCGCGAGGGGACTTTCCACGCGTTTTCGAAAGTGAACGCGCCGCGGTGCGCGGTCATTTCCAAGGTGTAAAGTCCGCTCCGTGCATCGTAGCCCGACCACCAGCCTTCGCCGGCGGTGAAGTCGGCGCGGGAGAACGGATCGATTTCCGCGGAGAAGAGTTGCTCGCCGTCCTCGGTCCCGCCAACCGGACGCATCACCCACCAGGCGGCGTCCGCCGGCGCCCGCCACTCGCCGCCGTCCGGCGCGAAGTCCCCGCCGGGCGGCGCCAGCATGGCGGTGCCGGCGGCGCGCAAGACCGGACGTCCTTCGACTCCACCGCTCTCTGCCTCCGCGACGGCCGCGGTCCAGCCCGCTGATTCGGGCGCCGGCCCGTCGCCGGGTTCGAAGCGCATTTCGAGATGCGCACGGTCCGGATGCGCGTGGATAACCAGATGCCCGCGCAGGGGTTGCGCGTCCGCGCCCGCCGCGACGAAAGGGATGTCGCGCAGGTGGATTTCCCAATAGTGCGGGCTGGCGCGCCACACGTTCATGCGTGCCCGCGAAGATGTCGCGGGTTTCATTTTCTGTCCGGTATGGACTTCCCAATCCGGCACCACGTCCTTCGCGGCGGGGGCGAGACGCCGGCCGGCAGACTCCGCCCACGGCACCGCTCCCGCGGGGCCGAGCATCTCCCGGTCGCCGGCGCGCAGGCTGAGGATTCGCGCCGGATGGGTGGCGACACGCATCGTGTAGCGGTCGCCTGCCACCACGAAGACCTCCTGCTGGGCGGCGTCTTCCCAATACGAGGTCAGCGCCGCGAGCCGCGGGGCCGCGGCGGCGAGCACAAGGAGGGATAAAAAAATTCGCTTCACGGTTCGCGGGTCATCAGTCCGTGCTTCTCCGTCCGGTGCACGGCCCGTCGAGTTGTAGCGTAAAGTCGCGCCCGCGTCCGAATATCTCGCTTTGCCCGTGACGCTGTGATTTTACAGCAGTTGCCTCCCATGTCCTCCGCCGCCCCCGAGTCCAAGCCCAAGACGTGGTCCGTCGGAACGCTCACCTACACGAGCGGAGGCATCGTCATCCTGTTCGCCTGGCTGCTGTGGGGCGATTTCGCCTGGTCGATGCGCGAGCGCTCGGTCGGTCCGATGGCCTCGTGGTATCTCGACGACATCGGCGTGCCGAAATTGCTTTTCGGCCTGCTCATGAGTTCGTTCCCCGCGCTCATCGGCTTGGTGCTCGGGCCGATCATCAGCGTGAAGTCCGACCGCCATCGCGGCAAATGGGGGCGCCGCATCCCGTTCCTGCTCGTGACCACGCCCATTGCCGCCTTCGGCATGATCGGGCTGGCCGTGACGCCGCTCATCGCGCGCTGGCTGCACGGACTCGGCCAGCCCGGGCACCCGCTCGGTTCGAAATTGCACGCCGCCCTCGACGGTTCGCCGGCCGGGGCCGCTTTTCTCGGCTTGATCGAAAACGAAATGGTCGTGGCCGTCGTGTGTTTCGGCATTTTCTGGACCGCCTTCGAGTTCGCCACCATCGCGGGGCAGGCGGTTTTCGGCGGACTGATCAATGACGTCGTCCCGCAGCAGCTGCTGGGACGTTTTTACGGTCTCTTCCGCGCGGTCAGCCTGATCGACGGCATGATCTTCAATTTCTGGATCATGGGCCAGGTGCCGACGCACTTCACCCTGATCCTGACCATCATCGGCATCTTTTACGGCACGGCGTTCATGTGGGTCTGTTTCAAAGTGAAAGAAGGCGACTACCCGCCGCCGCCGCCGCCGGAGCCGGGCAGCAACAGCTGGGTGGGGGGATTCACGGGCGGGGCGAAGATGTATTTCCGCGAGTGCTTCACGCACGGCTATTACCTGTGGGTCTTTGTCATGCTGATGTGCGCCGCGGTCTGCTTCCTGCCGATCAACGTCTTCGCCATCCCTTACGCCAAGAGCCTCGACGTCAACATGGACGTCTACGGGAAATTCCTCGCCCTCACGTTTTTCATCTCGCTCGTCCTCGCCTATCCCCTCGGCTGGTTGGCCGACCGATTCCATCCGCTGCGCGTGTCCATCGCGGCCCTGACCGGATATGTCATCGTCACCGCCTACGGGTTCTTTTTCGCGACCAACCAGACGAATTTCCTCATCGCCTGGGTGCTGCACGGCGTGCTCTCCGGGACCTATTTCACCAGCGCGGCCTCGCTCGGTCAGCGTCTTTTCCCGCACGAGAAATTCGCGCAGTTCGCCTCGGCGGCCGGCATCCTCGCCGCCCCGGCCAACATGGTGCTGGCCCCGCTGGTCGGCAGCATCATCGACGCGACCGGCAACGACTACCGCTACACCTTTGCCGCGGGGTGCGTGCTCTCCGCCCTGGCCCTCTGGTCGGCCTGGCACGTGCACGGCAAATTCATGAAGCTCGGCGGACCCAAGGGCTACGTCGCGCCGGATCCCGAGACGCGCTTCAAAGTCTGATCGTCCGCGTGACCGTCGCGCCGGCCGCATCGCCGCGCGGCAAATCGACCGTCATCCGCCGTGACCCCGTGGCGATCTCCACTTCCTCGAGCTTTCCCGTGGGGTCGCTCACGCTGAACGCGGTTTCGCCGTTGTCCTGCCGGCGCATGAGGACGAGGCAGGGTTGCGCGGCCGAGACGGTGCCGAAGCGCGCGGTCTTCACGCGGCCCGCCTTGTAGAAAGCCAGGCCGGCGAGATCATCGGTCTCCACGGCCTGCAATTCGGGAGTGTTGGCGAGGATGGCCGGAACGGACATGTCCGCGCCGTCCAGTTGGACGAAATACGCGTATGTCGCATCACGCGGCGAGATGCCGTGATCGATCGTGAGGGTGAAAACTCCGCCGGTGACCGCCGCGTCGGATTCCTGCGCGTGGATGCGCCGCCAACTTCCCTCGCGCGACCCTGTGCTGTGCGCGAATTCCGTGCCTGCGAGTGCCGTGTAGCGCAGCCCGTCGTGGCGCACGGAGTGCGCATCGGCTTCGACCGGGCCCTGCTCGAGGCACTGGTTGACGGTGGTAACGACCGGGGCACCTTCGTCGCTGGTGATCCCCGCCCCGAGGGCAAGCAGTCCGCCGGGAAAGAGCAGCCACGCCTTTTTCGCCACGAGCCCGTCGCGCTCGAAATCGAACGCGCTGAAAGCGGCAGTGCCGTCGCTCACGCCGCCGGCAAAATCGCGCGAACCCCGGTCGCGCCGTGGAGCCCCCGGTTTGAGCGGGGGCTCTTGGCGTGCGGTGATGCCGGGCAGTTTCTGCCAGTCCCACAAGGGGAAGATGCCGCGGTATTCCCCGCCGTGCGTCATCAAGGTGGTCACACCGTCGGCGAGATGATGACCGAGAAGGTTTTCCGGTCCGTTGAAATCGGTGTTGGCGATTCGGTCTGAATACATCCGCACCGAGACGTAAAACCCCGGGCTTTGCGCGACGCTGAAATCCGACCGCCAGAAATGCCTCGCGCCTTCGAGCGGCGGCGCGTCGGGGGCGGAGCCGGCGCGGGAGACGAGGTCGCGCAATTCCTCCGCCCGTGGCGCATTTTGCAGGGCGAGCAGATTCTCCGCCGCAACCTGCAGGTAACTCTTCGTCGCCCCTCCGCCTCCCGGTCGCGCGATCTCGCGTCCGCGTGCGCCGAAATCGGCATGAGGTCCGAGCGCCATCCACTGGCTGCCGTCCAGAAGGTAGGCCGCGAGCAGATCGGTCTTGTTCTCCGGCAAGGAGAAGCGCGTGCCGTCGAGCAGGCGGGCCAAGCGCGTGCCGTCGACCGCGAACGATGCGCCGTAGCCGTGATTGTAGAGGCACCCGCGATGCTGCAGCAGGCTCATGTCGGCTTGCAGTCCCTCGGATGGCACCGTGCGGATTTCCTGCGCGATGCGTCCGTAGGCCCGCGCCACGAGATCCGGATCATCCGCCACCAGTCCGCGCAGCGCGTTGATTTCGGCCAACCACACGAGATTCTGAGATTCGCCCTTGATTTCGGAGCGCTCGAGGATGCGCAGTCCTTGCTCCTTCTCGCGCGGCGTCAATTCGTCTTTCATGACGAGCAGGGCGGGGGCCAGCGCGCGCGGGACACCGATTTCGTTGTGCCACCAGTTTTCGTTGACGGGATCGCGTTGGAGCCAGAATTCCCAAGCGCGGCCGACCGCCTCGCGGACGCCGGGGTCGCGGTGCAGTTCCGAACCGGGATCGGCCCAGGCCAGGGCGAGGTCGCGCGCACGTTCCATGTGCCGGAGCGTGGGCCACGTGGTGGTCGCCGGATCGTCATAGTCGAGATCGGCCCAGCTTCCGTCCCCGCCCTGTGCCGTGAGAAGTTCGCGCATCTCTTCCGCTTTTGCCGGGGCGGCCCATTCCGCCGCAAGGCGCTGGCGCACGGTTTCGAGGTCGTCGGTTGCCCGGACCGCGAGTGCGGTCAGCAGTAAAGCCAACGCGGACGCGATTTTCACGACGGACGTCCGAGCAAGCCGGCGAAATACCGTCCCGCGATGCCGAGCGAACCGTCTGGCTTGATCAGCCAAAGACCGTGGAGTTCGTCCTCGCGCAGGTTGCGCGGAATGACGCGGTCCTTGAGCGACTGGTCGTCCGGTTCGTTGCAGTAAAGTTCCCAGTAGTGCATGAGCGGACACCCGTGCGCGAGGCCCGCGGCCAGCGCGCCCTCGAGAATGTCGTCGAGGTCGTGGTCCGGCGGCCGCGTCACCTCGGACAACCCGAACTCGCCGATCATGACTTGCGGACGTCCCCGGGCGTCGCGTTCGCGCGTGCGGGCGTAGTGCTTGATGAGGTCGAACCCTTGCCAAGTCCCGACGGCCGAGGCGTCGCCGGTGCCCTCGGGTCCGCGGTTCATGCCGTCGTAGGCCGACCAGGCCACGAGGTCGATCTCCACGTGCGGCAGGACATGCGAAACAACGGTCGGCGCGCCGAGCAGGGCGTCGAAGACGCGGTTGACCTCGACCGCGTGCAGGATCCGGCATTTGCTGTCCGGCACGCGCGCCCGCGCCGCATCCACACCGGCCTGGCGGGCCTTGGTCCAGCGGAGAAAAGTTTCCACGCGAAGATCGCAGTCGTCAGGCCGCTTGGCCGGGTCGGTCCACTCTGCTCCGGGGAATTCGCGCATCATCCAGTCGCCCTCCCAATTCTGCAGGATGAACGTCACCTCACGGTCGCAATACGTTTCCAACAGGTGCACGCCGAGGTCGCGGATTTCCTTCTCCTCGTGACCAAAGTCGAGATCCGGCGGGATCATCCAGCCGGGCGGACGTTTGTGCTTCCGGCCTCGCTGGGTGAAAAAAAGCTCGAGCGTGAAAGACTCGAAAGGAAAATCGAAGGCGGTGCGGTAATAAGGATGCGCCGCGAGCTGGGCGAGGCTGTGGTCGCCCGGCAGGTTCCAGTCGGAATGCCAGTGATACAGGTTCTCGGGGTTGTGAAACCACAGCTTGAGGTGACGGTAACCGAGCCGCTCGCGGACGGCGCGCGCGCCTTCGACGAGGTAAGGCTCGTCGGTCAGGGCGTAGCGTCCGGCCACGTGCGTCGTGCCGAGAACCGAGGCGACTTGCGCGGCAGGGAGTTGACCGCCCTGCGATGGACGGAATGATTTCACCGCAGCAAGAATTTCGTCCTTTGCTGTGAGCTGCGGGAGTTTCATGAGTCGAAGACCACTTGCTGCCGGCAGCCTGCGGGAGCGCCGAGGGCGCGGGCGCGCGGATGCGGAGAACTGCCGCCGGCAAAAACGCCAAAAGCGCGCGGCTGCCGCGTGCGTTGTCCGCGGACATCGACCAGCCGCATTTGCGGCGCCGCGATGCGGAACGGCACCTCCTGCTCTTCGCCGGGGGCGAGATCGACGGCGCGGAAAAAGACCAGGTTCTCGCATGGCACGGGTCCTTGGCCGTCGTCGGCGAAACCGTTGAGATAGACCTGCACGATCTCGCGCGCGGCGACCGGTCCGCGGTTTGCCACCGTGACCGATCCGCGCAGCGTTCGTCCGGACCGCGCGACCCGCAGTCCGGAATACTCGAACGTGGCGTAGCTGAGCCCGAAGCCGAAGGGATAGGCGGGTTCGCCCTCGAACCAGCGGTGCGTGCGGCCTTCCATGCGGTAATCCTCGAAGGGCGGGAGATCCCCCGCGTCGCGGTAAAAGGTCACGGGCAATTTGCCGGACGGCACCGCGCGTCCGAGGAGCAGATCGGCGACCGCCCGTCCGCCCTCCTGCCCCGGATAGCCGGCCCACAAAATGGCCTCGAGGCGTTCGTCGAGGTCGCCGAGCGACACCGCGCTGCCGCCGGCCAGCACGACAACCACTTTGCATCCGCGGTCGAGCAAGCGCCGCAGCAACTCGCGTTGCGGTTCCGGCAAAGAAAGATCGGCGCGATCCCCCACGGCCGGTGACGCGATGGCATCACCCTCTTCGCCTTCGAGCAGATTGGTGAAACCGAGGAACGCGATGGTCACGTCGCAAGCCGCGGCCTCGTATTCGGCCCATTCCAACTCGCTGCGCTTCGGCGTGGAGAGCAGACAGCCCGGCCGGTAATCCGTGCGGACGCCCTCGGGCAGCGCGGCGGCCATCCCCTCGAGAAAGGTGACGGCTTGCGCGGGAATGCCGTGGTAATTGCCCAGCAGCGCGTCGACCGAACCGGCCAGCGGTCCGGTGAGGTAAACGCTGCGCAGATCCGGCGCGAGCGGCAGGATTCTGCCGCGGTTTTTCAGCAGCACGCAGGATTGCACCGCGGCGTCATAAGCCAGTCGCGCATGCTTCCGGCTGCAGACTGCCGAGGTTTTGGTCTTCGCCCAGCGCACGGACTCCGGCGGATCGAACATCCCGAGTTTGAAGCGCGTGCGCAGGTGGCGCGCGAGGGCGACATCGAGTTCGCTTTCCGCGATCAAGCCGCGGCGCACCGCCTCGCCGAGCTGGTCGTAGGTGCAACCGCACGAAAGATCGCAGCCGCGGCGCAGGGCCAGCGCGGCGGTTTCCACCGGGTCGGCGGTCACACGGTGGTGCTTGTGGATGTCGGTCAGGGCCCAGCAGTCCGCCACCACATGGCCGTCGAACTTCCAGCGTCCGCGCAAGACATCCCCGAGCAGGAATTTGCTCGCGCAACAAGGTTCACCGCCGAGGCGGTTGTAGCCGCCCATGACGGACTCCACTTTTGCCTTGCGGACCAGTCTTTCGAAAGCAGGGAGGTAGGTGTCCCAGAGATCGTGAGCCGTGACCTTCGCGTCGAAGGTGTGCCGTTGGTTTTCCGGACCCGAATGGACCGCAAAGTGCTTGGCGCAGGCGGCCGTTTTCAAATGCCGCGGATCGTTGCCCTGCAGTCCGCGGACAAATTCCGCGGCGAGCGTCCCCGTCAGATACGGATCTTCGCCCCACGTTTCCTGTCCGCGTCCCCACCGCGGATCGCGGAAGATGTTGATGTTCGGCGACCACAGGGTCAGGCCCTGGTATTGCGCGCTTTCGCCCGTGCGGCGCACGGCCTCGTGGTGTTTGGCGCGGGCCTCGTCGGCGATGGACGAGGCCACGCGGCGGACGAGCGCAGGATCCCACGTGGCCGCCAGCCCGATGATCTGCGGGAAAACCGTGGCGCGTCCGTTGCGCGCCACGCCGTGCAGCGCCTCGTTCCAGTAGTTGTAAGCGGGTATGCCCAGACGCGGGATGGCGCGCGCCGTGTGCATCATTTGCGAAACCTTCTCGTCGAGGGTCATCCGCCCGACGAGATCGTTCACGCGTTCGTCCAGCGGCAGGTCGGTGTTGCGAAAGTCGGACACGATGGCGGTGAACTTACCCGCGCACCGCCAGCGAGGCGAGCGTGCTCGGGATTGCCGGGCGCGCCGCGGTCGCTATGCTGCGCGCGTGATCACACGGCAGACCTTCGGGCGCACGGCGGACAGCGAGGAAGTTGGGGTTTACGAAATAACCAACACCTCCGGTGGCTCGGTTTGCATCCTCGACTACGGCGGCATCGTGCAGGCCCTGCAGGTGCCGGATCGCGGGGGCCAGGCGGCGGATGTCGTGCTGGGCGGGGCGGACATGGAATTTTATCGGCGCCGGCATCCTTACTTCGGCTGCATCACCGGGCGGGTGGCCGGCCGCATCACGCGCGGGGAACTGCGGATCGACGGCAAGGACTACCGGTTGGCGGTGAACAATCCGCCGAATCATCTGCACGGGGGCGTGACCGGACTCGACCGGCGGATCTGGCGCGCGGAGCCGGACGGCGACGACACACTCGTTCTGCGTTACCGCAGCCCGGACGGCGAGGAAGGGTATCCGGGGAACGTAGACTTGATGGTGTCATACCGTTGGACTCCGGGGAACGAGCTGGTCATCGAGTCCGAGGCGCAGGTCGATACACCGACGCCCGTCAGTCTGACCAACCATTCCTACTTCAATCTCGCGGGCGAGGGGAGCGGTCCGGTCGGCGACCATCGTGTGCAAATCTTCGCGCACGAATACGTGCCGGCCGATGACGATTGCACGCTGTCGGGGGCGCGCGTCCCGGTCGCGGGGGCGAACGATCTCCGCCAACCCGCGCGTTTCGACGACTTCGTGCCCCGGTTGCATCGTCAGCACGGCGACAACTACTTGTTGGGTCCGCGCGGCAGTGGACTCATCACGGTGGCCCGCATGCATGAACCGCGCAGCGGCCGGACCCTCGAAGTGCGCACCGACGAGGACTGTCTGCAGTTTTACACCGGTGTCATGCTCGACGGATCCTTTGCCGGAAAGTCCGGTGTTTCCTACGGCCGACATTATGGTCTGTGCCTCGAATGCCAGGGCTACCCCGGCGGGGTGGCGCACCCGGAACTCGGGGAAATCATCGTCCGTCCCGGACAACCGCGGCGGCGAACCACCGTTTACGCTTTCGGGGTCGCCGCGGATTAACCGCCGCGTCCGAGGAAGCTCGCCCCTTGCGCGGCGACGAGCTGGCGGATGGTGCGGAAGGCGCCGGTCAGCGACGGTTGTGTCGCACGCTGGGGCTCCCGCAGTCCGCGCAGCAAAAACAACCCGGCGAGGATCGCGGTCGATTTCACCACGAAGCCCACGCGGTAGACGGTGATCCCCGCGCCGGCGTCGAGAAAGTGGGTCAGCAGCAAGCCGGCGAGGAT
>CAZEYV010000143.1:0-4216 GCA_964516705.1 uncultured Chthoniobacter sp. | reverse complement strand
GCCCGCAGGGCCTTGCCCACGCGTCCGCCCTATGATCTCCTTGCGCCAATGAAAACACCCAAAGTTCTCCCCGCAGTGCTCGCGCTCGCCGCGATGCTCGTCGCCAACCAACCCGCGCTCGCCTGCACCGGCGGCGCGCTCATTGCCAAGGACGGCGGAGTGGCCGTCGGCCGCACGCTCGAGTTCGGCGAACCGCTCAATTCCGTGCTCGCCGTCTGGCCGGCCGGCTCGGAGTTCACCGGACTGACTCCGTCCGGAAAAAACGGCCTCCAATGGAAAACGAAATACGGGTTCATCGGGCCGACAGCCGCCACGAGCTACGACATGGTCCTTGATGGCCTCAATGACCAGGGTCTGAACGTCGGTCTCTTTTACTTCCCGGGCTACGCGCAGTATGCCGAAGCGACTCCGGAAAACGCGGCCAAGGGCATGTCGCCACCCCAGGTCACGGCGTGGATTCTCGGCAACTTCGCCACGGTCGCCGAGGTGAAGGCGAACATCGGCAAGATCGCCCTGTTGCCTGTCCCGCTCGCGCTCATCGGCGGCATCGTTCCCGATCTGCACATCAAAGTGCAGGACCCCTCCGGTGAGTGCATCGTCATCGAGCCGCGCGGCGGCGAACTCGTTGTGCACGAGAATCCCGTGCGCGTCCTGACCAACGCCCCGGAATTCCCATGGATGCTGACCAACCTCAACAACTATCTCGACATGTCCGCGTCCTATCCCGCGAACCAGAAAATCGGCAACCTCGAACTCTCGCCTTTCGGCATGGGTGGCGGTTCGCGCGGACTGCCCGGCGACTTCACGCCTCCTTCGCGCTTCGTGCGCATGGCGTTCTATTTGCAAAACGCTTTGCCGCAGGCCAGCACCGGCGCGGCCGTCGGCACGATGTTCCATTTTCTCAACAACTTCGACATCCCGCCCGGCGCCGCCATGCCGCCCGCCGGCACTTCGGAAAAATTCCCCGACTACACGTCGTGGACGGTGGTCAGTGACCTGGCCAAGAAGCACTATCACTTCAAAACCTACGGGAACCCCAATGTGCGCGTCGTCGATCTCGCCCAAGCCCTCAAAGCCGCCGGCGACAAGATGGTGACCGTCGACATGGGCCCGCAAGACCACGACAGCTTCACGCCGTCGGAAGTGGTGGTGGTGACGCCATAAGGGGGTCCTGAAAATTTGTAGCGGCGGTCTATGACCGTCGGTGCTTTTTTCTAGGGATTGTTCCGGCGGTCTATGACCGCCGCTACAAGCTGGGGCCAGTCAGTTAGGGACATGTGCTAGAGGTGGATCGCGACCTTTGGGCGCGATGTTTCGGCAGGCAAAGAGTAGAAGCGGCGTCCCCGCCGCTTCTACTTTATCTTGCTGCTGCCCATGAATTCGGAATCCACCCATAGCACTTGGCGCGCGCTTGGCGCGGCGCTCATTGGCGCGGTCTTGGCCGGATTGGGGGCATTGCTTTTTGCGGTGTTCGACCAGCAGTCGACGAAGCTCGCGCGGGTGGTCTGGGACACGGCGCCTTGGGCGGTGTTTCTCATTATGCCGGCAGGCTTCGCTCTGATTCTTTGGCTGCGCGATCACGTCTTTCCGTGGACCGATGGCACGGGGATCCCGCAGACCATTGCGGTGCTGCAGGCGGGACCGGGGGAGTTGCGGGAGCGGTTGCTGTCCATGCGCGTGGCAGTCGGCAAAGCGCTGCTCTTGGGGTTGGGGATGTTTTCCTTTCTGTCCATCGGGCGCGAGGGACCGTCGGTGCAGCTTGGCGCGTGCTTCATGCATTTGGTGAGCAAATGGACGGCGTTTCCGCGTCATTCTATGGAACGCGGGTTGATCATGGCCGGCGGGGCGGCGGGGATTGCGGCGGCCTTCAACGCGCCGATCGCGGGGATCGTTTTTGCTTTCGAGGAAATCGGACGGCGTTTCGACAAGGAGAACCTCGGCACGATCGTGCGAACGGTCATGGTGGCGTGTCTGGTCTGCATGGTGTTCTTGGGGAACTACTTTTTCTACGGGCGTGTCGACTACGACCGTCTGCTGCCCCTCGAGTTCCTCTCGCCCGGACCATGGATCGCGGTGGTGCTCATCGGGTTGGTCGGCGGCTTGATCGGCGGGCTCTTCGCCAGACTGCTGCTGGTGGTAGTCCCGCACGTTTCGCGGCTGATCCGGCGGCATTTCGCCGCCGTCGCCGTGGTCATCGGTTTGGCTTGCGCGGGTCTCGCTTGGCTTTCCAACGGCGCCACGCTCGGGACCGGCTACGATCAGGCGCGGGCGCTGATTTTGCAGGACAGTCCGCAGTATTTGGCGACCTTGCCACCCGAGGAAGTTGCCCGTTTGGATGCGGTGCGGGAAAATATTGGGCCGTGGTATGCGTTGCAGCGTGCGGCGGCGACCATGATGGTGCTGCTCACCGGCATTCCCGGCGGCTTGTTCGATCCGTCGTTTTCCGTCGGTGCGGGATTGGGTCACCTGACCGCGCCATGGCTTACCGTGACCGGTGCCACGGTGCAGGGGATCATTCTGCTGTGGGTGGTGTCATACTTTTCCGGCGTGGTGCAGAGCCCGATGACGGCATTCATCATTCTCATCGAAATGACAGGGGCGATCGGGTTCACCCTGCCGTTGGGGTTGGCGTCGATCGTGGCTTACGAGGCGTCACGGCGCGTGTGTCCGGTGGCTCTTTACGAGGCGCTGGCGGAAAACTTCCTGCGAGCAGGGGAGCAGGTCGATGTCCGGGCTGCCTCCCGCCCTTGACCAATATGATCAACCTGACTGCCTCGGCCGATGTGCATGTGCCGGCGGGCAACGCGATGCAACTCGGCGGACCGCTGACCACGTCGACCAATACCAATGTGCTGGCCAAGTCCGGTGGCGGCACGCTTGTGCTGTCGAGCAATGCGTCCGCTTTCACCGGTGGTCTTGCCATCAACCGCGGCGTGCTGCGGTTCGATGCGGCCATGCTGACCAACACCGTGCGTGCTCTGGTCTTGAGCAACGAGACCGTGCTGACCGGAACGGGGCGCTGGGGCGGAAGCCTCGAAGCGCGCGACGGTTCCTCTTTGGCCTTCTTCCCCGGATTGTCGCCGGGTGATGCGGCGCCCTTGCGGGCAGGGAGTTTTGCGGCGAGCGGCACCGTGACGATTGCGGTGACGCCGGCCGGCGGCGCGTTGGCGGGAACCTATCCGCTCCTGGCTGTTGATGGCACGGCCGCCGGCTTGGGGAATCTTTCGCTGTCCCTGGCCACCACCAATTTTCCCGCCGCCCGCTTGAGCTTCCGCGATGGAACCCTTCACGCGGTCTTGTCTGCTCACGAAGCCCCGGCCGAAGCGTGGCTCGCACAATATGGACTCCCGACCGACGGGACCGGGGAGGGAGCCGACAACGCCGACCCGGATGGCGACGGCGTGGGCAATCTTGTCGAGCGCGCCCTGTTCCTCAATCCGCGGGTGGCGGAGGCGGGCGGTTGGGCGGTCGCGAGCGGCCCCGACGGAGAGGCGTTTGCCGCCACCTGTCGCGTGGTGCAAAACCAGAGCGATTTGTCGGTCAGGGCCGAGTCATCGCCGAGTCTCGGGGCGGATGCCGAATGGACGCCGCTCGTGCCGGAAGTGGCGGACGACACGCATCCGGATTACACCGTTTATCGCGCGGCCTTGCCGCAGTCCGGGGTCTCCGGATTTGTGCGGCTCAAGGTGACGCGTTGACCTTACCCCCGCGGTGTCGGGTCGGGGTAGGCTGCGCACAGGGCCTTCATGGCGGCCACGGCGGCGGGCAGGCCGGTGAAGAGCGCGCGGGCCATGATGGCATGGCCGATGTTCAGTTCCTCGAGGTGGGGAACCGTATCGAGTTCGCGCACATTGTCATAGTTGAGCCCGTGGCCGGCATTGACCCGCAGGCCGGTGGAAGCGGCCAGGGCGGCACCGTCGACGAGGCGCTGGAGTTCGCCACGACGCGCGCCGCCGGTCGCATTGGCGAAGGCGCCGGTATGCAACTCGATGAATTCGGCCCCGAGGTCGGCGGCCGCGCGGATCTGGTCCGGGTCGGGATCAATGAAGAGGCTGACCACGATGCCGTGGTCCTGCAACCGGCGGATGGTCGGGGCGAGGGCGTCGCGATGGGTGAGGCAATCGAGTCCGCCCTCGGTCGTCACCTCCTGACGGCTTTCCGGCACGAGGCACGCATCGTGGGGCCGGACTTGCAGGGCGATGGACAAAATTTCCGC
>CAZEYV010000142.1:0-14986 GCA_964516705.1 uncultured Chthoniobacter sp. | reverse complement strand
TCAATCTTCCTCGCCGCGGCGGAACTTGGTGCTGAGCCAGAGACTGAAGAGGAAGATGGCGAGGAGAAGGACGCCGAGGGCGGCGCCGAAGGGTTGGTTGCGGGCTTTGGTGAACTGGTTCTGGATGACCTCGCCGATCGTCGGGTTGGCCCCGCCGCCCATCAGCGTGGTGATGGCGAACATGGCGATGGCGGGGACGAAAACGAGCAGGATGCCGGCGGCGATGCCGGGTTTGGTCAGCGGCAGGACGATCTGTCCGAAAACGCGGGCCGGACGCGCGCCCAAGTCATAGGCGGCTTCGATGAGCGAGCCGTCCAATTTTTCCACGCTGGTGTAAATCGGCAGAATCATGAAAGGCAGGAAGTTGTAGACCAGCCCCAACACCACGGCGAAGGGGGTATACATGAAGCCGATCGGGGCGCTGGTGATGTTCAGCGTCATGAGCAACGCATTGAGCAGCCCTTCCTGCGCCAGGATGGAAATCCACGCGTAGGTGCGGATGAGGAAACTTGTCCAGAAGGGGATCATGACGAGCATGATGAGGAGGCCGCGGACGCGTTCGCTGGAACGCCCGATGAAATAGGCCACGGGGTAGCCGAGGATCAGGCAGATGACGGTGGTGAGGAAGGCATACCAGACGGAGATGCCGAGGATTTTGAGCCACTTCCAGTCGAAGGCCCGGATGTAGTTCTCGACATTGAAGGAGTAAATGACGCGTCCGAGGGCATCGCGTTCGCTGAAGCTCACCACGATGAGCATCAGGGTGGGGATGATGACAAAAAGCAGCAGCCACCCCAGCATGGGGGCGAGGGCGAACCAGGGGCCGGGTCCGGCCCGCCGCTGGAGCGACGGGCCGGAGGCCAATACTGCGGTGGCGGCCGTGATGGCCATCTTCCTTGCTTACTGGACTTTGATCGTGGTGATGAGTTCGTCGACCTTGGAGGCCTGCTCGCCGATGTCGGTGAAGAGTTCGGCCTTGGTCACGTCGAACCCGGGCGGATAGCTGGCCGGGTTGTTGAGTTGCTCGGCGCTGAGCAATTTGCGGCCCTCGG
Source organism: uncultured Chthoniobacter sp. (assembly GCA_964516705.1). Lineage (GTDB taxonomy): Bacteria > Verrucomicrobiota > Verrucomicrobiia > Chthoniobacterales > JACTMZ01 > JACTMZ01. Next base: position 13,934 of record CAZEYV010000142.1, on the reverse strand, counting down.
CGTTCGGGTTGTAGTAGGGGAAGTCGTCGGAAATCATTTTGCTGATGTCCGGACGGAGGATGAAGTTCATGAACGCTTCCGCTTTGTCCTTGTTCTGCGAGGTCTTCGGGATGGCGAGGTTGTCGACGAACATGTGGACGCCCTCGGCCGGCATGACCCACTGGAATTTCGGGTTTTCCGCGAAGAGGAGCGCGCCTTCGCCGCTCCAGACCACGCCGAGGTCGGTGTCGCCGTTGCTCATGGCCGTCTTCGGGCTGTCGGAGTCGTAGACTTTCACTTTGGAGAGCCAGTCCTTGAGCATCGGGGTGATGGTGGCGAGGTTCTGGTCGCTGACGTCATTGACGGGAATGCCCGCCGTGGCGAGGGCCCACGAGACGATTTCGCGCGAGTCGTCGAGGACGACGATGCGGCCGGCGTGTTCGGGTTTGAAGACGTCGCTGAAGCCGACGATGGGCGTGCTGACCGTCTCCGCGTTGTAGACGATGCCGACGAAGCCGGCCATCCACGGGATGGAGTATTTGTTGCCCGGATCGAAGGGCATGTTGCGGAACTCGGGGGCGAGGTTCTTGAGGTTGGGGATCTTCTCCTGGTCGAGTTCCTGGAGCAGACCCTCCTTGGTCATGGCCTGGATGGTGTATTCGCTCGGCTGGATGAGATCATAGGCACCGCCGCCGGCGAGGAGTTTGGCCAGCATTTCCTCGTTGGAGGCGTAGTTCTCCACGGAAACCTTGATGCCGGTTTCCGCGGTGAATTTGTCGATGACCGCCTGCGGGACGTATTCGGACCAGCAGAACAGTTTGAGCGTGTCGTCTTTTTTCCCGCATCCGGCGAGGAGCATTGCTCCGGCGCAGGCCGCGGCCATCAGTGTGTTTTGGTGTTTTTTCATGTGGTTTTTTTCCGGGTGAAGAATTGGCTGGCGATGACCAGCACGGCCGTGGCGGCGATGAAGAGCGTGCTCAGCGCGTTGAGTTGCGGGTTCAACCCGACGCGGACCATGCCGTAGACCTTGAGCGGGAGGGTCTGCGATTCCGCGCCGCTGGTGAAGATGGTGACGATGTATTCGTCGAACGACAGCGTGAAGGACATCAGCGCACCGGCCACGATGGCGGGCATGAGGTAGGGTACGATGACCAGCCAGAAGGCCTTGAACGGGGTGGCCCCGAGGTCCTGCGCCGCCTCCTCCAGCGACGGATCGAGGCCCTGCAACCGCGCCTGCACGCCGACGAGGACAAAAGGAAAACAGAACGTGGTGTGGGCGATGATCAGCGTGGTGTAACCGAGGGGGATGCCGAGGTTGACGAAGAGCACGAGCAGGCTCACGCCCATGAGCACCTCGGGCATGACCATGGGGATGAAAATGAGCAGTCCGAGGGTCTGCTGGGCGGGAAAACGGTAGCGGTAAAGCAACCACGCCGCGGTCGTGCCGATGAAAACGGCGAGCACGGTGGAGGCGCCGGCCACGATGAGGCTGTTTTTGAAAGCGCGGAGCAGGACCTCGTTGCCGAGGAGCAGGCTATACCATTTGGTGGTAAAACCCGCCCAGTGGAGGTTGAGCTTCGAGTCGTTGAACGAATAAACGACGAGCAGGAGGATGGGGATGTAAAGGAACGCGAAGACGGCGATGGTCCAGCCGCCGAAAAAAGCGCGCTGCACGGCGGGGCCGGGCGGCAACCACCAGCGTTTCGCCGGTGGCACCGGGGCAAGTGCGTCCGTCATCGCCACGCCCTTTCAATGGGCCCGCGGGACGGGTGTGGCCAGCACAAAATGCCTCAGCATTTACCCGTAATGTTCCGGCAGGCGCGCACCGTGTTGCGCATGAGCATGGCGATGGTCATCGGTCCGACCCCGCCCGGCACCGGCGTGATGGCGCGGCACTTGGGCGCGACGGCGTCGAAGTCGACATCGCCGACGAGGCGGTAGCCGCGCGGGGCGGACGGATCTTCCACGCGATTGATGCCGACGTCGATGACCACCGCGCCTTCGCGGACGTGGTCGGCGCCGAGGAAGTTGGGACGTCCGAGCGCCGCGATGAGGATGTCGGCTTCGCGGCAGACCGCAGCGAGGTCCGCGGTGCGGGAGTGGGCCACGGTCACGGTGGCGTCCGTGCCTTTGCGCAGCAGCAAGAGGGCCATCGGTTTGCCGACGATGAGGCTGCGTCCGACGATGACAACGCGCGCCCCGGCCGTGGCGATGTCGTGGGCGCGGAGGAGTTCGAGGCAACCGAGCGGCGTGCAGGGGACCATGGCCGAGGGGTCGTCCATGGCCAGCGCGGCGACATTGAGCGGATGGAAGCCGTCCACGTCCTTGCGCGGGTCGATGGCGCGGACGATGGCGGCCTCGTCGATGTGGGGCGGGGGCGGGGATTGCACGAGGATGCCGTGGATGGCGGGATCGGCGTTGAGTTCGGCGACGAGGCGGAGAACGTCCGCCTGCGGGGTGGCGGCGGGAAGTTCGATTTTGCGCGAGTGCATGCCGATTTCGCGGCACGTTTTGTCCTTGGAGCGGACGTAGGCGAGGGACGCGGGATTTTCGCCGAGGAGCACGACGGCGAGGCCGGGGGTGATGCCGGACGAGCGCAACGCGGCGATGTCCGCGGCGGTTTCCGCCAGGCAACGGGCGGCGGTTTGTTTTCCGTCGATGAGGGCGGGCATGGGGTGGAGTTTAATCAGCCTCCGCGCGCAAAACCGATTCCATTCTGCGCTCCTCCGCCTCGAATTCCGCGCCCTCCGCGTCGCGCGGGACGCGTTCCGGAGGCCCGAGGATGACGTCGATCCGCGAGAAGGGGAGCGGGATGGCGAAACGGTCCCACGTCTCGAGCCGCAGGGCGCGGCCGAACCGCGCGTGGCAGGGGATCACGGGGATGTCGGCTTTTTGCGCGAGATAAACCAATCCCGAGCCGAGGGTGTAGCGCGGTCCGCGCGGACCGTCGGGCGTGATGGCGATGTCATGGCCCGCGGCCACGCGGTCGAGCAGTTCGCGCATGGCGGTGGCGCCGCGACGGGAACTGGATCCGCGCACCGAGCCCATGCCGAGATGACGGGCGACCAAACCGAGCCACATGCCGTCCTTGCTCGCGCTGGTCAGCACGAGCACGCCGCGCCTGCCCGGCGGATAGACGCGCAGGAACGCGGCGGTGATGGCCAGGATGCGGTTGTGCCAGAAGGCGTAGATCACGGGATGGGGCGGCGGGGCGGAGAGGTGGCCGTGCGGGTCATGGACGCGGATCCGCAGCGTGGCGAAGAGGAGGCGCATGAGGCCGGCCCCGGCGAAGGCGGCCGCGCGCTGGGGGACGGTGGGGCGGACGGGGCTGCTCGGCATGGCGGGCGCGAGGTTGGCAAACGGCGTGCGGCGCGCCAAGCGTCCAGTCCGGCGTTGATTTTCCGCGCCCGCCGGGGATATTTCCTTTTCGCCCATGGAGTCCCCCGAAAAGAACACGCTGCTCGACCGGTTGATCGACAAGTTCAACAACTCGCGCTTTTTCACGATCTCGTTCGTGCTGCACGCTTTGTTGATCGTCATTTTCGGCGGCACCGTGCTCTTCGAGGCGATGCAGGAACCGCCGGACTTCGAGGGCGGGGAGGGCGGCTTCCTGGCCGGAGGGGAAGAGACGGCGCCCCCGCCGAGCGCCGCGCAGGCTCAACCGCAGGAGACCACCTTCACCGTGACCACCCCCACGGTGCAAAACACGACGGTCGCGGCCATCACCACGACGGGCCAGAACCCGCTCAATTTCTCGATGGATGCGATCATCACGCCGTCGTCGGTGATCAAACCCTCGGCCACCGCCGCCGTGGCCGCCGCGCCCGCCGCCGCGGCCGGCACCGCGGGCCTGAGCGCGGAAGTAGCGGGCCAGATCGCGGGGTTCACCGGCGGTTGGGGCAAAGGCTCGGGCAGCGGCACGGGCACACGTCAGCGGGAATTCGAATTCACCGCTTTCATCGCCAAATACGCCGGCGGCAATTGGGATTCGGTCTTCCGTGTGGTCGACGGCGTTCCGCAGGGGGCGTTGCCGAATCTGCTCGAGTTCATGAGCAAGGAGTCGCGCGACAAGATCAAAACGAACTACAACAAGGTCGAGCCGGTCGCGCTGGACAGCGACAAGCTGTTCGCGGCCAAACCGCCTTTCATTTTTTTCACCGGCTCGCGTGATTTCGTGCTGACCGAGAAGGAGGTGGCCAACCTGCAGAAATACGTGCGCCTCGGCGGGGCCATCTGGGGAGACAGCTCCGTGCCGGGCCGCGGCTCGCGTTTCGACATCGCCTTCCGCCGCGAGATGAGGCGGGTCATGCCCGACAAGGACAAAGATTTCGAGGCGCTCGCGGCCAACGACCGGATGTTCCGCGCGACACCGTATTTCCCGGAGATCAAGCAGCAGCCGGCGGGGCTCAACTACTACGAGGAGCCGGTCTATGTCATGCGCTACTTCGGGGAAATCGCCATCATCTACACGGCCAACGATTACGGGGACATGTGGCAATTCGGGATCAAGCAGCAGGGGCCGCGCGAGTGGGAAATCAACAACGACCGCAACGCGCGGGGCGAGCGGGTCGCGCTGGATTGGGACCTCTACATCAACAGCGGCCTCTACATCCACAACGTCGATCCGCGTCCGCCGGTCCAGAGCCTGCTCGACACCTACAAGTTCGGCACCAACATGGTCATCCACCTGCTGACCCGCTGGGAGGACAAGCTGCGCAGCGCGCCGCGTTTGTAAAGCGGCGCCTCAGGTCCCGAAGATCCGGTCGCCCGCGTCGCCCAGACCCGGCGTGATGTAGCCCCGCCCGTCGAGTTCGTCGTCGAGGGCGGCCCCGAAGATTGTCATATCCGGATGCGCGGCGCGCAAACGCGCGACACCGGGTCGCGAAGCCACGATGCAGGCGCAGGTCATTTTCGGGATGCCTTCCTTTTTCAGGCGGTCCGCCGCCGCGGCGAGGCTGTTGCCGGTGGCCAGCATGGGGTCGAGGAGAAGGACGTGCGCCCGGCCCGCGCCGGGCGGCAAACGGAAGTAGTAGCTCACCGGTTCGAGGGTTTCCTCGTTGCGGAACATGCCGATATGCCCGACCGCGGCGGCGGGGAACATGCGCAGGACGCCGTCGGCCATGGCCAGACCGGCGCGCAGGACGGGCACGAGCACGAGCGGGCGGGCGGCACGCGCGCCCGGGGCGGACCCGAGCGGGGTTTGCACGGTGGTCGCCACGGTCTCGAAATCGCGCAGCGCTTCGTAGGCGACCAGTTGCGCGAGCTCCTGCAGAAGGCGCCGGAACTCGGGCGGCGGCGTGTCCCGGTCGCGCAGGGCGGACACTTTCAGGTCGGCCAGCGGATGCCGCACGAGGTGGAAACCGGGCAGGGATTGTTCGGTCACGGCAGTGGGGAGCATGCGCGCCGGGCGCCCGGCGCGTCAATCCCCGGCGCCGGCGCACGCGGGATTTGCCGCCACGCGGTTTGCTGTTAACCTGCGCGTTCGGAGCGGGAGGTGCCGCACCGGTTTATCCATGTCCAAGCCGCGCAAAACTCGGAGTGAGAGGTTCGGGGCGCAGTGGCGTCCCTACGCCGAGTTGCTCGCGTATCTTCATCCCTACCGCCGCCGTTTCGCCATCGGCGTGGCCATGGGCGTGCTCTACGCGCTGCTCAACGGGTCGATTCCCATCATCGTGAAATACGTCGGCGACCGGGTTTTCCCCGGCGGGGCCGACCAGGAGGCGATCCACGCGGCTGCGGTCTCGGGCGGCGGCGGGCGGGTCGACGGCGTGCTGCTGGCCTGCCTGCTCGTCCCGGTGGTCATGATTTTGCGGGGATTCTTTTCCTACTTGAATGCCTACCAGATGTCCTGGGTCAGCCTGCGCGTGCTCAACGACATCCGGAGCAAACTTTTCGGCAGCATCGTCTCGCAGAGCATGGAATTTTTCGACCAGGCCCGCACGGGCCGGCTCATGTCGCGGGTCATGAACGACACCAAGGTCGCGCAAAGCACGCTGTCGCAGCTCAGTGTCAATCTTTTCAAGCAACCCATCGCCCTGGTCACCGGCATGGCCGCCGTGCTCTACATCGACTGGAAATTCAGCCTGATCACCCTCGTGCTCTTCCCGATCTGCATCATTCCGGTGGCCATCTACGGACGCAAGGTGCGCAAGGCGGGCAAGGCCGAGGAGCAGCTGGCCGGCGAGATGAATGTCATACTGCAGGAAACATTCTCCGGTATCCGCGTGATCAAGTCGTTCGCCCGGGAGAAGCTCATGACCGGACTGTTCGAGAACGCGACGCTGCGGCAGTTCCGCAATTCTTTGCGGGTCAAGAAGAGCACCGAAATCACCACGCCGCTGGTCGAGATCGTGGCCGCGGTCGGCGTGGGGATCGCGCTCTTCTACGTTTACCTTGCCGAGCTGAGCGCCGCGAAATTCCTCGCCCTCATGGCGGGGATCTTCCTCCTTTACGAGCCGGTCAAGGCCCTCAGCCGTATCCATCTCCAGTTGCAGAAATGTCTCGCCGCGACGACGAGCATTTTCGAACTCATGCGGCGTCCGCGCACGGTCACGGAAGCGCATGACGCCGTCGCGTTGCCCGCCTGCCGGGGCGAGATCGTTCTCGAGGACGTCGGCTTTTCCTACGGCACGCACGCACCGGCCCTGCGCGGGGTCAGCCTGCGGGTCGCGCCCGGACAGCGCGTGGCCCTGGTCGGACCCAGCGGGGCGGGCAAGAGCACGATTCTTTCGCTCATCCTCCGGTTTTACGATCCGCAGCAGGGCGCGGTCCGTCTCGACGGACACGACATCCGCACGCTGCAGATCGAATCGCTGCGCAGCCACATCGGCATCGTCACGCAGGACACCTTTCTTTTCCACGACACCATTTTCAACAACATCCGGTTCGGACGTCCGGACGCCACCAGGGAGGAAGTGGAGGAAGCCGCGCGCCAGGCCTATGCGCACGAATTCATCCTCGCGCAACCGCAGGGTTACGAATCCGTGGTGGGCGACAAAGGGTGTCTGCTTTCCGGCGGCCAGCAGCAGCGCTTGTCCATCGCGCGCGCCCTGCTCAAGAACGCGCCCATTCTCCTGCTCGACGAAGCCACCTCGGCCCTCGATTCCGAGAGCGAGCGGATGATCCAGTCGGCCTTGGAAAAGCTGGCCACCGGCAAGACCGTCGTGGCCATCGCGCACCGCCTGTCCACCGTCCTGACCGCGGACCTCATCGCCGTGATGAGCGGGGGCAGGGTGGTGGCCACCGGCACGCATGCCGAGTTATTGCGGGCCTCGGACGATTACCGCACACTTTACGAAATGCAATTCCACCATCACTCCGCCGTCCCCGAGGCCGCTGTCGCATGAAAATCCGCCGCGCCCTCCTTTCCGTCACCGACAAAACCGGCCTGGCCGGCTTCGCCCGCGGTTTGCACGAGGCCGGGGTCGAGCTTCTTTCCACCGGCGGCACGGCCAAAACCCTGCGCGAGGCCGGACTTCCGGTGAAGGACGTGTCCGAGCACACCGGCTTCCCCGAGATGCTCGACGGACGGGTCAAGACGCTCCATCCGATGATCCACGGCGGTCTGCTCTTCCGTCGCGATCTGCCCGCGCACGTTGCCCAGGCTACGGCCCACGGGATCGAACCGATCGATCTGGTCGTGGTCAATCTTTACGCGTTCTCCGCCACCGTGGCCCGCGAGGGGGTGACGAGGGAGGAAGCCATCGAGAACATCGACATCGGCGGTCCGTCCATGCTGCGCAGCGCGGCGAAAAACCACGCCGCCGTCACTGTGGTCTGCGATCCGTCCGACTATGACACGGTCTCGCGCGAAATGCAGGCCCACGGCGGGGCGACCACGCCGGAACTCCGCGCCCGGCTGGCCACCAAAGTTTTCGACCTCACCGCATCGTATGACCGCGCCATCGCCGATTATCTGGGCGCGGGGTCCGGCGGGGCGGCGTTCCGCTGCGACCTGCCTTTGGTCGCCGGCCTGCGCTACGGCGAGAATCCCCACCAGACGGCCGAGCTTTACGGGCGGTTCTCCGACCATCTTGAGCAGCTCCACGGCAAGGAGCTTTCCTACAACAACATCCTGGATATCACCGCGGCGGTCGACCTCATCGGGGAATTCGCCGAGCCCACCGTGGCCATCCTCAAGCACACCAACCCGTGCGGGGTCGGCAGTGCCGGCGACCTGCGCGCCGCCTGGGACAAGGCCTTGGCCACCGACCGCCAGGCGCCTTTCGGCGGGATCATCATCGGGAACCGTCCGGTCGACGAGCACCTCGCCGCGGCCATCGCGGAAATTTTCAGTGAAGTCATCATCGCGCCCGACTTCACCCCGGCCGCCCTGGCCATCCTGCAGAAAAAGAAAAACCTCCGCCTCATGCGCCTGCGCGGACTCCCTTCGTCCGCGCCCCGCGATGTGCGCTCGGTCATCGGCGGACTCCTCGTGCAGGACCATGACGTGGCCGGCGAGTCGGCTTCCGACGGACGCCTTGTCACGCGGCGCGCGCCGACCGAGGCGGAGGCGCGGGCCATGGATTTCGGTTGGAAGGTGGTCAAACACGTCAAATCGAACGCCATCGTCTTCGCCGGACCCGACCGCACGCTGGGCATCGGCGCCGGGCAGATGTCGCGCGTCGATTCCGTGCGCATCGCCGTGTGGAAAGCGGGCGAGGCGGGGTTGTCGCTCGCCGGCAGCGCGGTGGCCAGCGATGCGTTTTTCCCCTTCCCGGACGGCTTGATCTCCGCCGCCGCGGCCGGAGCCACCGCGGCGGTCCAGCCGGGCGGTTCGGTGCGCGACGAAGAGGTGATCAAGGCGGCCGACGAGCGCGATCTGGCCATGGTCCTGACCGGGAAACGCCACTTCCGGCATTAATTTCTCCGCACCGATGCCGAGCATGCGTTAGTCTCGCTGTCCGTGAGTTACCAGGTTTTCGCCCGCAAATACCGTCCGCAGGTCTTCGACGAAGTTCTCGGGCAGGATTCCGTGGTCCGCACGCTGCGCAACGCGATCAAAAGCGACCGGCTGGCCCACGCCTACCTTTTCGTCGGACCGCGCGGGGTGGGCAAGACGTCGACCGCCCGCATTTTCGCCAAGGCGCTCAACTGCGTCAAAGGCCCGACCGAAACCCCCTGCGGCGAATGCGACCCTTGCCGCGAAATCGCCGGCGGCAACAGCCTCGACGTCCTCGAGATCGACGGCGCGAGCAACAACGGCGTCGAGCAAATCCGCGACCTGCGGGAAAATGTCCGTTTCCTCCCGACCCGCGGCCAATACCGCATCTACCTCATCGACGAGGTGCACATGCTGAGCAACGCGGCCTTCAACGCCCTGCTCAAAACGCTCGAGGAACCGCCGGCCCACGTGAAATTCCTCTTCGCCACAACCGAGGCGCACAAACTTCCCGCCACCATCATCAGCCGTTGCCAGCGTTTCGATCTGCAACCCATCCGCGACGAGGTTGCCGCCGCCCACCTCATGGCCATCGCCAAACAGGAAAAAGTCTCGCTCGACCCCGCCGCGGCCGAAGTCATCGCCCGCGCGGCCGAGGGCGGCATGCGCGATGCCGAGTCCATGCTCGACCAGGTTGTTTCATTCTGCGGCGACAAGGTCGCGGAAGAAGATGTGCTGTCGATTTTCGGCTTCGCCTCGGCCGATGACGTCGCCGCGCTGGGCGGACACATCCTCGGCGGTGATGCCGCTGCCGCGCTCGAGTTCGTCGCGGCGCAGTCGGAAGCGGGGAAGGACCTCGGACGGCTTTTGTCCGATCTGGTCGCGATGAACCGCGATCTGCTGGTCGCCGAGGTGACGGGCAAGGACGCCCCCGGGCGCCGCGGCGAATTGCTCGTGCCGTTGCGCGGACGCTTCACCGCGCGCAAACTCACCGAATTGCTCGAAATCCTGTCCGCTGCGGAGGCCGGCCTGCGTTTTTCGCCCGACAAAAAACTCCCGCTCGAGATCGCGGTGATCAAGGGCATCCAACTCCTGCACACCGCCGACCTCGACGAGGTCTTGGATACGCTCGCCGCTTTGCGGGGCGGCACGCCGGCCCCCGCGCCGGTCCGCTCGGCCCCGCGCGCCGCCGCGCCGAGGCCCGCCGCACCCGTTGCCGCCAAACCCGCCACGGTTGCCGCACCCGCCAAGCCCGCCGCGGTTGCCGCACCCGCGCCGGTTGAAGATGCCCGCGCGGTCTGGCGCGGCATCGTCGGGGAAGTCATCTCGCGCAATCCGTTGCGCAGCGCCTGGCTCGACGCGGCCGGCGAGGTGGCCGAGGAAGAGGGCGCCTTGCGCGTGGTCTTCCCGCGCGACCAGGACAAACAACTCAAAACGCCGCACGCCAAGGAGCAGGGGAAGTTGATCGAGGAACTGTGGAAGCAAACCACCGGCCGGGCCGTGGTCTTCCGTCCCGAGGCGACCGGCGAAGTGGTGGTCGCGGCCGGGTCCGCGGCCTCGGTGCCGACGGCCGATGATTTCGAGAACGACGCGGGCATCGAGGCCGCCATCGAGTTGTTCGGGGCCACGCTCGAACCGGAGGAAAAATCATGAACATCCAGAAAATGATGAAAGAGGCGCAGAAAATGCAGGAGCGCCTGGCCAAAGCGCAGAACGACCTCGCCGGGCAGACGATCGATGTCTCGTCCGGTGGCGGCAAAGTGAGCATCAGCGTCAGCGGGGCGGGGGACATCACCGCGATCAAGATCGCGCCCGAAGTGGTCGACCCGCAGGACGTCGAGATGCTCGAGGACCTTGTGCTCTCCGCCGTCCGCGAAGCCCAAGACGCCGCGCGCAAACTCCAGTCCGACACCATGGGCCAAGTTGCCGGCGGACTCGGAGGATTGCCCGGCCTCGGGATTTGAGGCCGACGCGCGCGCCGGCTGTCACGAGTGACGAGTTCCTGTAGCCCCTTGCTTTCAGCACGCGAGACTTTCGGGCATGATTGATTGCCCGTTTCCGCTTCCTGCGTTAAGGTCTTTTACTTCTTCGCCGGTATAGCTCAGCTGGTAGAGCACCTGATTTGTAATCAGGCGGTCGTCGGTTCGAATCCGACTGCCGGCTCCCTCTCGCTCCCGCATTGTCCCGGGAGCACGGCCGCCTCGGCCGTGACCATCGGCGCCCCCGCCGATGGAATCCGCTTTGCCCAAACCGCCACGCGGGCGGATGCCATGGCAAGGCCTAAACTTGGGTCGTCAATATGTTACAAGTGTCGTAATCCGTTGTTTGCCAACGGTAAGCTAGAGTTGGCGCGGATCAGGGATCATTTGGGTCTTGTTTGCCTCGGAATCGGGCATTCAATGACCCGGTATGCGCTGGATCATCCCCCTTCTGGTGTGCACCCATCTCGCATCGCTTGCTTCGGAGGACTTACTACAAGGCACATGGGGAGTGCCCAGTTCCGCTCATAATCGGACTGTTGGCTACTCATTCACTGTTAAAAAGCATCCCCTCCGAGTAGTGCGCATTGGCGTTCTCAACCCCATGGGTGGCATTCAAGTGACCATGCGCATCGGCATTTGGAACGAGTCTGGAACCCTTCTGGCGAGCGCCACCATATCCTCGCCCGTTAACGGAAGTGCCGTCCTAGAGAATAGTTTCTGGTGGGTCACCCTTGCCACCCCCGTGACTTTGGAGCCATACACCACTTACAGAGCCGCATGTCAGTCAGCTGCAGCGTCCTACCACAGCCTCAGCTCAGCCAACTGGGTTACCACTAGCAGCGCAGTCAAGGTAAGCAACGCCGTGCTTAGCACGGCAAATTATTCCTTCACTTATCCAGACCTAACATCCGCAGGCATGATTGTGGGGCCCAACCTCACATTCGATGTTCTTCCTTACGACACTACGTCGCCCGTCATCACCCTCATCGGGGATAACCCGCAGACGGTTTATCGCGGCACAGTTTTTTCCGACGTAGGCGCAACGGTGACAGATGACTTCGATGCAACGCGCACCATCACAGGAGCGGGAACCATCGATACGTCCACCGTCGGCACCTACACGCTGACGTATGCGACCCAAGACGAGGTTGGTAACGTGGCCACACCCGTCGCCCGCACCGTCGAAGTGGTGCTTGATCCCAATGGCGACGAGGACAACGACGGCTTGAACAACACCGAGGAGGCCAACCTCGGCACCAATCCCTACCTGCGTGACACAGACAACGACGGGGTGAATGATCTGCGCGAGGTGGGAGATGCCACTGATCCCCTTGATCCTGCATCGTTTGATCCGCTCAGCAAGGGGTTGGTAGCTCTTTACGAATTCGATGGGACTCTGGTCGATACCATCAATGTCTACAGCAGCGCCATTGCGAGAAATGAAGTCTTCTTCGTGGAAGATGAGCGCTTCGGACAAGTGGTGAAAATGGTTGGTCAAGGATTTGTCGGGTCTTCAGGGGGACACATCGAATTGCCAGAGCCCACGCTTACCAACAAATCGGCCTATGCCGTGTCTTTCTGGATCAAGGAGCATGGATTTAGCTCGTGGCACGGGGAGTCCTACATAACGGCAGGAACAGGTGCGAACAGTCGCCCGCTTCTGGGGCACTATGGGGATGACAGTAGCCCGCCGTTTTATTTAGCAACCCACAAGGGAACTACTTCGATGAATTTGAATCCTGACAGATTCACTTTTACTGTCGATTCCTCAGCCATCACCGACATTTGGAACCACTACGCAATTTCCGAGAACAATGGAACTGCCACCGTATTCCGCAATGGAACCAAGATTTATGACGCGCCAGTAAGCGGCGAACCCCAAGGCAACTGGCACCTTGGAAGACATTGGTGGTACGGTGGGTCCACCCAGTCAACTAGACTGATTGGATCTGTAGCCAATTTGCGCATCTACGACAGAACACTGTCGGCAAGCGAGGTTAGTCAGCTTCTCGCTAACGACATCTACGAAGGTTACGGCCTAGAAGGCGCAGCAACCAAGTCGCCCTTCGATCCCGCGACAGCGGCCAACTGGAGCGCAGGTGGCACTGCGTGGACTGTGGACACCTCCGTCACCCATGACAGCGTGGACTCGGTGAAGGCTCAGACCACCGACGGACAATCCGCCTATCGCGAATACACGGTGACGGGCCCTGCCGTGGTGGACTTTTGGTGGAAGGTTAGCTCAGAGCAGCTTTACGACACCTTCTCCTACTCGGTGAACGGTGTTAACCAGCAGACCATTTCGGGCGAGGTTGATTGGACTTATCGAACTCTGACGTTACCAGCGGGTTCTCACACCATCCGCTGGACGTACACCAAAGACGGATCGGATGCGGTGGGACAAGACGCAGGATGGTTGGACGACTTCGCGGTTTACCCCGCAACGGCAGCCCTGCAAGTGCGCGACGGTGCGACGATACTAAGTGGAGCAGATGTATGCGCCATCGTAGGTCGAGTTTGCAGAACCACGGTGGACTTTGGTTCTGCTGACGTTGGAAGCGCGGGATTCACCAAGTCGCTCACCCTCTCCAACGAAGGCTTTGTCCCGCTGGAGGTTGAGCTTTCGTTGCCTGAAGACTCTGACTTCACGTTTGAGGACGGCTCGACCAACTACCCTCTCCTTATCGGCAGAGGAGAAAGCGTTGAGGTGCCAATTTCTCTAAGCACTGCGGTGCGCGGAACCAAGACGGCCCAACTCACGATCTTGGCTCCCGACTCCACCACACCCGCTCCGCAAATCACGCTCACAGGTTTTGTGCTTGGGCCAGTCATCGGTGTCTCGGCAGCGGGTGCACCGATCACATCAGGGCAGAATGTCGATCTGGGCCTCGCGCCCCGCACCCTTCAATTCACGATCAGCAACACGGGGAACGTTGGCGACTTGCTTATTTCGGGCATCAGCGTGACGGGGAACTTCCAGATCACCCAGCTATCGCAAGCGTCTATTCTTCCGCAGGAAAGCACTACGTTCACTGTTCTGGCGCAGGGCGGATCAAGCGGCGTTGAGTCGGGAACGGTCACGATCACCAGCA
>CAZEYV010000141.1:0-6495 GCA_964516705.1 uncultured Chthoniobacter sp. | reverse complement strand
GGATCGAGGTCGGTGATGCCGAGCACATAGGCCACCATGCTCCCGGCGGCGGAACCGCGCCCCGGTCCGACCGGAATGCCGCGCTGCTTGGCGAAGTGGATGAAGTCCCAGACGATGAGAAAGTAGCTGGTGAAGCCGAGCTTTTCGAGGACACCGAGCTCGTAGTTCAAACGCTCGCGCAAAGCCGGCGTCCCGTCGCCGTAACGGCGCACGAAACCTTCCTCGCAGAGCGTCCGCAGGTAACCCTCGCGCGTCTGGCCTTCCGGCGGATGGAAAACCGGGAAGCGCGACTTGCCGAATTCCATGCTTACTTCGCAGCGATCGGCGATGCGCGCCGTATTGGACAGCGCGTCGGGATGATCGCGAAAAATCTCGGCCATCTCCTGCGGCGTCTTGAGGTAAAGCTCAGGCAGGTAACGCAACCGCCGCTCGTCGGTCACGTTGGCCCCCGTGCCGATGCAAACCATCACATCATGCGCCTCGTGGTGGGCGCGTTCGAGGAAATGGACATCGTTGGCCGCGACCAGGCCAAGGTCGAGGTCGCCGGCCCAGCGCACCAGATGGGGGTTGACCTCGCGCTGCGCGTCCATCCCGTGGTCGTGGATCTCGACGAAGAAATTCTCTTTCCCGAAGATGTCCCGGTATTGCCCGGCCAGCCCGAGCCCGCGCTTCGGATCGCCGTCGAGGATGGCGCTGCTTATCTCGCCCTTCAGGCATCCGCTCAACCCGATGAGCCCCTTGGCGTGCCGGGCGAGAAGTTCCTTGTCGATGCGCGGCTTGTAGTAAAACCCCTCGAGGTGCGCGGCGCTAACCAGCTTGATCAGGTTGGCCCACCCCTCGTTCGTCTCCGCGAGCACCGTCAGGTGGTAGGCGGCGTCACGGCCGGACGAGGACTTCTTCTCGTGCATCGAGCCCGGGGAGATATACATCTCGCAGCCGAGCAGCGGTTTGACACCGGCCTTCTGCGCCTCCTTGTAAAACTCCACCGCCCCGTAAAGCACCCCGTGGTCGGTCATGCCGACCGCCTTCATCCCGGCCGCCGACACCTTGCGCATCAGGTCGGCAATCCGCACCGCGCCGTCGAGCATCGAATACTCCGTGTGCACGTGAAGGTGGGCGAACTCGGGAACAGCCATGGACCAAGACTAAATGACGCGGACGGCGTGGCAAGCTGGCGGCCCGGACGGCTTTTCCGGATGGCCAAAATACGCGGCGCCGCTACCCTCCGCCCCCATGCCCGCCGAAGAAAACATCCTTGTCGTCCCCCGCAACGTCTTTGACCGCCTCGGCTCCTTCGAGGGCCTGAGCTTCGAGCCGCAGCATTACATGCCGGCGCTTCTCGACCCGGCCTGCAACCTCTTTCTCCCCCGCGGCGCGGCGGAAAACGACCCGACGCACAAACAACTCATCCCCTACCTCGTCATACGCCACGGAGACCGCGTCCTTTGCTACACCCGCGGCAAATCCGGCGGGGAAGCACGCCTGCATGCCCGGATGTCGATCGGCATCGGGGGCCACATCAACGACGGCGACACGCACGCCGCTCATTTCGACGACGCAGCCTACTTCCGCGCCGTGGAACGCGAGTTGCACGAGGAACTGGAAATCCCCGGCGGCTACCGCCAACGCATCGCCGCTTTGCTCAACGATGACAGCAACGATGTGGGGCGCGTGCACCTCGGCGTGGTCCATCTGGTCGACGTCGATACGCCGGACATCCTCCCGCGCGAGGAGGCCATCAGCGACCTGCGTTTTCTTTCCGCCGGGGAACTCGCGCCGTTGCGCGGGCGCCTGGAATCGTGGTCGCAAATCTGCCTGGACGCTCTCGCCCGCTTGCTCCGCGCCTGAGCGGAAAACGCCGCGTCAGGACTGCAAGCCCTGGATGATGCTGATCAACGGCAGGAAGAGCGCGATGACGATGGTGCCGACCACGACCGCGAGGAAGACGATCATGATCGGTTCGAGCAAGGAGGTCAGGCCGGCCACCGTGTTGTCCACTTCGTCATCGTAGACGTCGGCGATCTTGAGGAGCATTTCCGGCAACTGACCCGTTTCCTCGCCGACATCGATCATGCTCACAACCATCGGCGGGAACATGCCGCTGCGTTCGGCCGGGCTGACGATCGACTCGCCCTCCTTCACGCTGTCGTGGATTTTCTGGATCGCGTTGGAGAGAACCACGTTGCCGGCCGTCTCGCGGGTGATATTCAGAGCCTGGAGAATGGGCACACCGCTCGTCACCAGGGTGCCCAAGGTGCGGCTGAAACGGGCGATGGCACCCTTGCGGATCAGGCCGCCGAAGAGCGGGATCTTCAGCTTGATGGAGTCGAGCATCAAGCGCCCCTTCGGATAGCGGCCGGCCATGTTGAGGCCGACGAACACCAGAACCACCGCGCCGATGATCAGATACCATTGGTTCTGCACCAGCTTGCTGGTGTCGATAACGAACTGCGTGAGCGCCGGCAAACTTTTGCCGCCCAGCATGTCCTGGAAAATCTGCTCGAATTTCGGGACGATGTAGACGAGCAGGAAGGCCATGATCGCGACGGCGATCACCAGGACGATGATCGGGTAGAACATGGCCGACATCACCTTGTTTTTGAGCTTCTGCGCTTTCTCCTGGAAGTCGGCCAAGCGGACCAAAACCAATTCCATCACGCCGCCCAACTCGCCGGCCTTCACCATGTTGACGTAGAGCCTGTTGAAGATCTTCGGGTGCTGGTTGAGCGCGTCCGAAAAAGTGCTGCCGCCCTGCACCGTGTCGGCCAGCTTCCCGATCGTCTTGCGCAGGACCGGGTCGGGTTCCTGCTTCCCGAGCACATTGAGCCCGCGCAACAACGGCAGGCCGGAATCGATCAGCGTGGCCAGCTGGCGGGTGAAGATCATCAGGACCTTCGGCTTGATCGTCTTCCGCTCGAGGAAAGGAATGCTCATCTCTTTCTTCTTCCCGCCGCTCTTGGCCTTCGACGCTTTCGCCGCTTTGGGCGCCGCGGCCTTCGCCTTGGAGGCCTCCATCACGCTGGTCGGATAATACCCGGCTTGCCGCAAGGCCGCCACGGCCTCCTGCTCGCTCCCCGCTTCAAGCGAGTCGCGCACTTCCTGTCCGCGGGCATCGAGGGCGGTGTAAGTGTAACTGGGCATGGCGGCGGGGACGGAGGGGAAGCGGTGAGGAACGGAAACTTTAGGCGGGACCGGCGTCAGTCCGGAAGAAAAAAGACACGCTCAGCCCCGCAGGAACGGATTTCCCGCTTTTTCGTCACCGAGGTTCGTCGCCGGCCCGTGGCCGGGCAAAACAACGGTCGCCTCGGGCAGCGCAAAAAGTTTTTCCCGGATCCCGCGCACCAGCAACTCCCCATCGCCCCCCGGCAAATCCCAACGCCCGATGCCCCCGCGGAAGAGCACGTCGCCACCGACCAAGAAACCGTCGTCGGGACTGTAAAAACAAAGGCTGCCCGGACAATGCCCCGGCACCTCGAGCAGATCCAGGGACCGCCCGAGAAAATCCTGTCCTGCGCCCTCGGCCAAAATCCGGTCGGGCTGCAACGTCTCGATCCGCAGCGGAAAGCCGCGGCGCTCGAAAAAATCCGGATCATTCAGCATGGGCACCGTGTCGGCGTGGCAGGCCACCGGGCACCCGTGGCGCCGCTGCACGGCGGCCGCATCGGCCGTATGGTCCCAATGCCCGTGGGTCAGCACGAGAAGCCCGATCTTCTCCCCGGCAAAGCGGACATCGGCCCCCTCGGGTGCATCGAACAGCACCCCCCCGCCGGGCGCTTCGAGCAGGAAACAATTGGTTTCGTAAGGACCACCGGTGAAAGTTTTGAACTGCGGCATGAGAAAGGGGTCCAAGCTACGTGCCTCATTTTCCTTGCGCAACCCGCCTTTCAGGGCGACGAGTTAGTCCTCTCCGATGAAATGGTCCTCACTTTGCCGCCGGACGGCCCTCGCCGCCCTGCTGGCCGCCACGCCCGCGACCGCCGCCCCGGACGCCGGAAGCGGGGAAAAGATGGGCGAAGTCGCCAGCACGGTGGCCCGCATGCTGGAGAGCGCCCACTACAGCCGCCAGCGCCTCAACGACGAGGTGGAGCCCGGCGTCACCCAGGCGCGGAAGGCCCTCGACCGCTATCTGGAATTGCTCGACTACAACCGCTTGTTCTTCACCCAAAAGGACATCAACGAGTTCACCAAGACCTACGGGGATAAACTGCAGAATGATATCATGCTGAGCGACCTCTCGGCCGCCCACCGCATCTACGACCGCTTCCTCGAGCGTGTCGCGGCGCGCGTGGACAAGGTCAAGGGCCTGCTCGACAAAGACTTCACCTTCGACAGCGACCGCACCGCCCAAATCAACCGCGACAAGGCGCCTTGGCCCGCCGACGAGGCGGAGGCGGACGAAATATGGTCGGCCCGCGTCGAAGCCGAGATGCTCCAGGCCATCCTCGCCGAGCAGGCCCTCGAGGAGGCAGCGGCCAAAAAGAAGACCGACGAAGACACCACCGAGGTCGCCTCGGACAACAACGGCGGACTGCCGAAGCGAACTCCCAAAGAGCAGGTGCAGCGCCGTTACGAACGACTGCTCAAATCCCTGCAGGAGGAAAACCGCGAGGACCAGTCGAGCACCTTCCTCTCCGCCCTCGCCCAGAGCTACGACCCGCATTCGGAATACATGAGCCAGCGCGCGCTCGACAATTTCAACATCCAGATGGGCCTCTCGCTCGTGGGCATCGGAGCCGAATTGCGCAGCGAGGACGGCTACGCCAAAATCCAGCGCCTCGTCCCCGGCGGACCGGCCGAGCGCGGCGGCAAACTCAAAGTCAACGACCGCATCGTCGCCGTGGCACAGGGCGAGGGCGAATTCGAGGACGTCGTCGACATGAAACTCGACAAGGTCGTCGAACGCATCCGCGGCAAGAAGGGCTCCACCGTCCGGCTCCAAGTCCTCTCCGCCGCCTCCCTCGACCCCTCCAAGCTCGACGTCATCTCCATCGTCCGCGACGAAGTCAAACTCAAGGACGAGGAAGCCAAAGCCCAGATCATCGACACGACGGGCGAGGATGGTCGCGACACCCGCGTGGGCATCATCACGCTGCCGAGCTTCTACGCCGACATGGGCCGCGGCGGCGCGCCCAAAAGCACGACCCGCGACGTGACCGCGCTGCTCAACCGCCTCAAGCGCGAAGGCATCGAGGGACTCATCATCGACCTGCGCCGCGACAGCGGCGGATCGCTCGAGGAAGCCGTCCGCCTGACCGGCCTCTTCATCCCCAAGGGTCCCGTCGTGCTGGCCAAGGACACCAACGGCAGCATTTCGGAAATGAGAGACCCGGACCCGGGCGTGCTCTGGGACGGCCCGCTCATCGTCCTCATGAACCGCCTCAGCGCTTCGGCCAGCGAGATTTTTGCCGCCGCCTTGCAGGACTACGGACGGGCCATCGTCGTGGGCGACGAGAAAAGCTTCGGCAAAGGCACCGTGCAGACCCTGCTCGAAGTCGACCGCTTCCTCCCCCTCTTCGCCAAAGCCCGCCAAGCCGGCGCGCTCAAACTCACCATCCAGAAATTCTACCGCGTCAAGGGAGGCTCCACGCAACTGCGCGGCGTCGGCTCGGACATCGTCCTGCCCTCGCTCACCGACCAAGACGACGTCGGCGAGGGCGCGCTGAAAAATCCGCTCGCCTATGACGAAGTCCCAGCGCGCTCCTTCACCCCCTTCGGCAATTCGAATGAAGTGCTGCCCGGCCTCCGCGCGGCCAGCGAGGCTCGTGTCGGCCGGAACCCCGAGTTCTCCTACGTCCTCGAGGACCGCGCCCGCCTGCAGGAGCGGATCGAGGAGAACGCCGTCAGCCTCAACAAGAAGGAACGCCTGGCCGAAATCGGGGAAGACAAAGTCCGCCGCGAAACCCGCCTGGCCGAACGCAAGACACTGGCCGGGCCCAAGTTCGCCGCGCTGGAGGTCACCCTCGACACCGTCAAGGCCCCGGAACTCCAACCCGTCGCTCTCGACAAACCGCCCAAGCGTTCGCTCGAGGATTCCGACGAGCCCGATCCGTCCGCCCCCGACGAGGAAGAACCCTACGTCGATCCCGTGCGCGACGAAGCCGTCCTCATCATGCAGGATTGGGTCCGCCTCGAAGGCAAGCCGCCGGTCACCGCCCGCGCCGGCGCCGCGGAATAGACCACGCCCGCCGCGGCTGGACAACCCGTCGGCCGGACGCCACATTTTTTCCGTATGAAGAGAATTCTCTATTCCTTGACCGCCGCCCTCGCCCTCGGCGGCCTCACCGCGTGCAACACCATGCGCGGGGTTGGCGAGGACATCAGCGCTTTCGGCCGCTACCTCTCCAGCTCCACCGGCACCTCGTCCCCGCACAGTGCGCCCCCGCCCGCTCCGGGCTACTGAGGCAGCCGCTCGACAAAAGGACCGGCCTTCACTACGCTGGGAGGCTCTATGAGCAAACTATTCCTCATCATCGTCGGTGCCGCCATGCTGTGCGG
>CAZEYV010000140.1:0-30983 GCA_964516705.1 uncultured Chthoniobacter sp. | reverse complement strand
GGGACGGCAGAGGCCGGCCATGTCTTTGATCGCGATGAAATGCGCGCCCATTGTTTCCAGCTCCCTGGCCAGCTTGACGTAGTATTTGAGCGAATACTTGGCGCGCTGCGGGTCGAGGATGTCGCCGGTGTAGCAGATGGTGCCCTCGCAGACCGCGTTCGTGGCGCGGACGGCTTCCATGGCCGCGCGCATGTTCGAGAGGTCGTTGAGCGAGTCGAAGACGCGGAAGATGTCCATGCCGCTTTCCGCCGCGTGGCGGACAAAACCGGCCACCACATTGGGCGGATAATTCGAATATCCGACGGCGTTCGAGCCGCGGAAGAGCATTTGGAAGCAGATGTTGGGGACTTTGTCGCGCAGGGCGCGGAGGCGCTCCCACGGGTCCTCGCGGAGGAAGCGCATGGCCGCGTCGAAGGTCGCGCCGCCCCACATTTCGAGGCTGAACAATTGCGGCGTGCGTCGGGCCACGGCATCGGCCACGAGCAGCATGTCGTGGGTGCGCACCCGCGTGGCGAGGAGCGACTGGTGGGCGTCGCGGAAGGTGGTGTCGGTGAAGAGGGCGCGCTTTTGTCTGCGCGTCCACGCGGCGAATTTTTCCGGTCCGAGCTCGAGCAGCTTCTGCCGCGTCCCGGCTGTCGGGTCGACGCGCAGGTCGACTTTCGGGCGAGGGGCGGGGACGGGACGGACGGCAGGGCGGTAGCCTTTGCTCTCCGCATTGCCGTTGATCGTCACATCGGCGAGGAAGTGGAGAAGTTTCGTCGCGCGGTCGCGCCGCGGCTTGAACTCGAAGAGGGCGGGGGTTTTGTCGATGAACGTCGTGGTCGCATCGCCGGCGCGGAAGACCGGATGGGCCACCACGTTCTCGAGGAACGGCATGTTGGTCTTCACGCCGCGGACGCGGAATTCGCGCAGCGCGCGGTTCATGCGGTCGAGGGCGGTGGAGAAGGTGCGGCCGGACGTGGTCAGTTTGACCAGCAACGAGTCGTAGAACGGCGTGATCGTGCTGCCGGTCGTGCCCATGCCCGAGTCGAGGCGCACGCCGAAGCCGGCGGAGCTGCGGTAGGTGACGATTTTGCCGTAGTTGGGCGTGAAGTTGTTGGCCGGATCCTCCGTGGTGATGCGGCACTGCACGGCATAGCCGTTGCGCGGCACGGCGTCCTGCGCGGGGAGGGCCAACTCGGGCCCGTGCAACCGCGCCCCGGCGGCGACGAGGATCTGCGCGCCGACCAGGTCGATCCCGGTGATCTGCTCGGTCACGGTGTGCTCGACTTGGATGCGCGGATTCATCTCGATGAAGAACCACTCGTGCTTGTCGTAGTCGTAGAGGAACTCGACCGTGCCGGCGTTGTTGTAACCGATGCCTTTGGCGATTTTGACCGCGGCATCGCAAAGTTCGATGCGGATTTTGTCCGGCAAATTGATCGACGGCGCGACTTCGACCACTTTCTGGTGCCGGCGCTGCACCGAGCAGTCGCGTTCGTGGAGGTGGAGGACGCCGCCGTGCGAGTCGCCGAGAATCTGCACTTCGATGTGCTTGGCCCGCGGGATGTATTTTTCGAGGAAGACGGCCGGATTGCCGAAGGCGCGTCCGGCTTCGTTGCGGGCCTCGTCGAGGAGGGGGATGAGATCGCTTTCCTTGCGCACGACGCGCATGCCGCGTCCGCCGCCTCCGAAGGCCGCCTTGATGATGAGGGGGAAACCGATTTTCCGGGCGACGCGCAGGGCCTCGCCGCGCTCGGTCACGGGCTCGTCGGTGCCGGGGAGGACCGGCACGTGGAGTTTGACGGCCAGCGCGCGGGCGGCCGTTTTGTCGCCCATCATTTCGAGCAACTCGGGGTGCGGTCCGACAAAGGTGATGCCCGCCTCCCGGCAGGCGCGGGCGAATCCGGCGTTTTCGGAGAGGAACCCGTAACCGGGATGGATCATGTCCACCCCGCGCTCGCGGGCGAGTCCGACGATGCCCTCGATGTCGAGGTAAGCCCCGACCGGACCTTTCCCGCGTCCGACCACGTAGGCCTCGTCCGCTTTGAAGCGATGGATGGAAAAGCGGTCTTCTTCCGCGTAGATCGCGACCGTGCGCATGCCCAGTTCGGTGGCGGCGCGGAAGGCGCGGATGGCGATCTCGCTGCGGTTGGCGGCCAGCAGCGTGCGGCCGGCGACTTCGACCGGCTTCGGGATTTTGGTTTTTTCGCGGGCAGGCATGGGGTCGGACGCGCGGGAATCTACGGCAGCGGACGTGGTGGTTAAAGAAAGATCGGGTCGGCCTTGAGGACCAGAGATGGCATATTTCGTGCTGTTTACTTATCCTTCCAACACCATGGCCCCGCTTTTCCGGAACTACGACCCCGGCGACTTCTTCGACGAGATGTTCGCCGCGCCGGGCGAGGTGCGTCCGCATTACCGGATGCTGCTCGAGAGGGCGGAGGGTTTGACGGTCGACGACTTCAACCGCAAACGCCAGATCGCCGAGCGCGCCTATCTCAATCAGGGCATCACCTTCACGGTCTACAACGAGAAACAGGAAGGCACGGAGCGCATTTTCCCTTTCGATCTCGTGCCGCGGATCATTCCCGGAGACGAGTGGCGGCACATCGAGAGAGGACTGAAGCAGCGCCTCAACGCGCTCAACGCTTTCCTCCACGACATCTACCACGGGCAAAGGATCGTGAAGGAGGGCGTGATTCCGGGGGAAATCATCCGCAGCGCGAAGCACTTCCGTCCGGAATTCACGGGCTTCGACGTCCCGAAAAACATTTATATCCACGTTTGCGGGACGGACCTGATCCGCGACCGCGACGGGCGCTATCTCGTGCTGGAGGACAACGCGCGGTGTCCGTCCGGGGTTTCCTACGTCCTCGAGAGCCGCATGACGATGAAGCGGGTCTTCCCGCAACTCTTCGCGCGTTACGGGGTGCGTCCGGTCGACCGTTACGCGCAGGATCTTCTCGACGTGCTGCGCCATGTGGCCCCGGCTTCGGCGGCGGGCGATCCGACCACCGTGCTCCTCACGCCGGGCATCTACAACTCGGCCTATTTCGAGCATTCTTTCCTCGCCCGGTCGATGGGCATCGAGATTGTGACCGGCGCGGACCTCGTGGTGCAGAACGACCGCGTTTACATGAAGACGACGAAAGGCCCCAAGCCGGTGCACGTCATCTACCGCCGCATCGACGACGATTTTCTCGACCCGAACGTCTTCCGTCCGGATTCGCTCCTCGGCGTCCCGGGTCTGGTCGAGGCCTACCGCAAGGGCAATGTCAGCCTGGCCAACTCGATCGGCACCGGGGTGGCCGACGACAAGGTCGTCTATTACTACGTGCCGGCCATGATCAAATTCTACCTCGGCGAGGAAGCCATCCTACCCAACGTGGAGACGTTTTTGTCCGCGGTCGAATCCGACCGGAAATACATCTTGGAAAATCTGGATAACCTCGTGGTCAAGTCGGCCAACGAGAGCGGCGGTTACGGCATGCTCATCGGTCCGCGCGCGACGAAGGACGAAATCGCCCGTTTCCGCGGCCTGATCGAAGCCGATCCGCGCAACTTCATCGCCCAGCCGGTCATTTCCCTCTCGCGCTCCCCGACCTGGTGCGACGGCTCGATGCAGGGGCGGCACATCGATTTGCGTCCGTTTGTCCTCTGCGGTGAAGAGGTGCGCATCATTCCCGGCGGTCTGACCCGCGTGGCCATGCGCGAGGGTTCGCTGGTGGTCAATTCCTCGCAGGGCGGGGGCAGCAAGGACACGTGGGTGCTCGACGGGGGGAGCGCGTCATGCTGAGCCGCGTCGGGGATTCCACCTACTGGCTGGGCCGCTACATCGAGCGCGCCGAGAACAATGCGCGCCTGCTCGACGTCAACGTGCAGATGCTGCTCGATTTCGAGAGCCGCCGCGACGGGACCGAGCGGCAGTTCTGGGGGCCGATCCTGAGCACGCTGGAGGACACCGAGTTGTTCGACGGGTTGCACGGCGAATTCACCGCGGCTGCGGTGCTCGACTACGTCACCTTCGAGCCGCGGAATCCGAACTCGATCAGCTCGTGCATCAACTACGCCCGCGAGAACGCCCGGGCGGTGCGCGACCAGATCTCGAGCGAGATGTGGGAGCAGATCAACGCCCTCTGGCTGTATTTCCGCGACGGTTCCGCGGCCCGTGATTTCCGCGCCAACTCGCACGAGTTCTACGACAAGGTCACCTACGCCTCGCAGCTTTTCCAGGGCGTGACCGATGCCACCATGACGCACGGAGAAGCGTGGCGTTTCGTGCAGGCGGGCAAGTTCATCGAGCGTGCCGACAGCACCTCGCGCATCCTCGACCTCAAATACCACGTCCTTCTGCCGAGCGGCGAGCAGGTCGGGGGTAACGTCGACACTTCGCAATGGACGTCCGTCCTGCGCTCCTGCAGCGGCATGGAAGCCTATTTGAAAATCCGCAAGGGCGACGTGACGCCGTGGGGCGTGGCCGAGTTTCTCATCAGCCACGATGAATTCCCGCGTTCCATCCGCTTCTGCGTAGACCGTCTCGACGAGGTGCTGCACGACATCGCGTCGGCCGGGGAAGGCCGCTTCCGCAACGAGCCCGAGCGTTTATCCGGCTTGCTCCGCTCCCAACTCGACTACGCGACGATCGACCAGATTTTCCGCCAGGGCCTCCACGAGTATCTTGACGGGGTGCAGGAGCAGATCATCCAGCTGGATATCGCGTTCCACCGCACGTATTGCGCGTATTGAGCGCGGCGAGGGGAGTGTGCCAAGTTTCGGACGCAAGCATCCGACGCATCATCCACCTCGTCGCCGGAACGTTTGTCCTGACCGGCCCGGCTCTCGGCTGCTTCGTCAACCAGCTCTGGTTCCTGCTGCCGGCGTTTGTCGGGTTCAGCCTCTTCCAGACCGCCTTCACCGGATTTTGTCCGCTGGAGAAGATTCTCCTCGCAGCGGGCGTGGGGAAAGGCGCGAAGTGTTGTTGAACGGGGATTCGGCGCCGGGGACGGCGCCGCTACAGGGGATGTAGCGTCGGCGTCCACGCCGACGAAACAAGGCTCAGAACTGCCCGGTCTGCAGCATGACCAGCGTGCAGGCTTCGACGTGGGGGATGCCGGCACGATCGAGGGCCGCGGTGAGTTCGGGGGATTCGGTGCCGGGGTTGAAAATGACGCGCTTGGGGGCGAGGCGGCGTATGTCTTCGATCATCGGGGCTGAACGTTGCGGGCCGACGTAGAGCGTCAGGGTATCGTCATCCTCTGAATAAATCCCGAAGGGCATGAAGAGGTAACCGGGTTGGTAGTCGTGGTGCGCCGCGCGGTCGACGAGGGTGCTGGTCCAGTCGGATTTCGGCAGCTTCTTGCCCAGGTGGCTGGCCATGATGGTTCCGGCCGTGCCGCCGCCGAGAATGAGGAGGTTTTTTATGAGTGTCCGTTTTGCTTTTGGCTGCCGCAGGCGAGGTCGCAGAGGCTGAAGATGAGAGGTTCGCTGATCGCATAGCGCACCGTGGTGCCTTCGCGCTGGGGACTGACCAGACGTGCTTCGCGCAGGACACGGAGGTGTTTCGAGGTGTTGGCCTGCTTGAGCCGGCAGGAACGGTGGATGTCGCCCACGCTGCGCGGGCCGCCGCGCAGACTTTGCAGGATGCGCAGGCGGGCGGGGTCGGAAAGCGTGGCGAAAAGGGTTGCCATGCGGTTCAATTGGCGCTGGTCGATATTGGCCATGATTCAATGACAACTTTACTTTATTACCAAAAGGTAATATTTCAAACGAAATATGATGATCGCGAAAATTATTCTGACAGGTCTGCTTGCCGTGGCGGTGGCGGGTTGCGGAAAGCACGAAGAAGACGCAGCCACGGCGGTGCCGGTGCTGTTTTATCTGACCCACCGCAACGAGCCGGGCGGCAAAGCTGTTTGATCGGTCCGGGCGGTTCCGGTATAAGCTGCCCATGAAAATTCTGGTCACCGGCGGCGCGGGCTACATCGGGAGCATTTGCGTGGAGGAAATGCTCAACCGCGGACACGGGATCGCGGTGCTGGACAACCTGACCGAGGGGCACCGCGCGGCGGTGGATTCGCGGGCCACCTTTTACGAGGCCGACCTGGCCGACCGGGTGGCGGTGGGTTTGGCGGTCAAGGAATTCGCGCCCGATGCGGTGATGCATTTCGCGGCCAATGCGCTGGTCGGCGAGTCGATGACCAACCCGTCGAAATATTTCCGCAACAACGTGTCGAACGGGGTCAATCTCCTCGACGCCATGGTGGAGAACGGGGTGAAAAAGTTCGTCTTCAGCTCGACCTGCGCGACCTTCGGCGTTCCCGAGCGCATGCCGATCGACGAGACCCTCCCGCAGCGTCCGATCAATCCCTACGGGGAGTCGAAGCTGATGTTCGAGAAGATCCTGCGCTGGTATGACGAGATCCACGGGCTGCGCTTCACCGCCTTGCGCTATTTCAACGCGGCGGGGGCCTCGGAAAAGTTCGGCGAGGACCACCGGGTCGAGACGCACCTCATCCCGAACATTTTGAAGGTGGCGCTCGGACAGAAAGAGGCGGTGGAAATTTACGGCACCGATTACGAGACGCCCGACGGCACATGCATCCGCGACTACATCCACATCCTCGATCTGGCCGACGCGCACATCCGGGCCTTGGACCGCGGGGAGAGCGGGTTTTTCAACCTCGGCACGGGCGGGGGGACCTCGGTGCGGGAGGTCATCGATTGCTGCCGCCGCGTGACGGGGAAAGACATCGCGGTGCGCGAGCAACCGCGCCGGGCGGGTGATCCGCCGCGGTTAATCGCCGCGTCGGACAAAATCCGCCGCGAACTCGGCTGGGAACCCCGTTTCCAGAATATCGAGGCCATTGTCCGCAATGCCTGGGACTGGCATGTCCGGCACCCCGGGGGCTACGGGGATTGAGGGCTGCACATTTGCTTTGCTTCGCCGCCCCGCTTTCCTACTCTGTCGCCGGCATGCGCAAACCTCTCCTTTCGCTGCTGGGCCTGGCGTTTTTCGTCCTTCCGGCCCACGCGCAGCTCGGCGGCAGCTTCACCGATGTCCCGGTGGAAATCCGCGCCGACGGCGAGACGCGTTTCGTCGGCGGCGTTGCCGTGGCCGAGAACAACGTGCAGATCCACTTCCAGGGGACGGACATCTACTGCGATTATGCCGAATACAACCCCGAGACCCGCGAGGTGCTCCTGGTCGGCAACATCCGCATTTACAACGAGGACCGCGTCCTGACGGGCCAGCGCGCGGTCTACAACATGGAGAGCCGCCAGATCCGCGCTTTGGATTTCGACGGCGGGGACCAGATGATCAAGTTCAGCACCTTGAGCATGCGTGCGCCGACCCTGCGGGAGTTCCGGGCCCGTTCCTTGAAGCTGACGACCAGCGACAGTTCCGAGCCGGACTACCACGTGAAGGCCAAGGGCGCGCGGGTCTATCCGGATGATGGTGTCGTCCTGACCAATGCCACTCTTTACGTGGGCGAGACCCCGATCTTCTGGTTCCCCTATCTCTACGCGCCCCTCGGGGAAACGGGCTGGAGCATCCGTCCGGGCTACAACAACACGTGGGGCGGGTTCCTCCTCCTTGGCTACCGGTTCGAGCTGACCAAGGACACCGACGCGGAGGTCCGTTTCGACTACCGCACGGAGCGTGGTGTCGGGGTCGGCATCGACTTGGACTCCGTTTACGGTCCGGGCGACAAGAGCGAGGCCAACTTCCGCGCCTACTACGCGGACGACACCAATCCCGGGGAGAATGACACCGCTTTCGAGCGCACGGAGGAACCGAGCAACGACCGCTGGATCGTCTCCTTCCAGAACCGCTTGGTCGTGACCGACGAGGTCTACGCCACGGCCGACATCACGAGCATCAGCGACCAGTATTTCCTGCAGGATTACTTCCCGGCCGAGTTCGTCGAGGATCCCCAGCCGGACAGCAATGTCTCCGGCAACTGGCTGACCGAAAATTTCCAGTTCAACATCATGGCGCGCTGGCAGATGAACGCGTGGCAGGAAGTCACGTCACGGCTGCCCGAGTTCACCTGGACGGCGAAGCAGCAGCCGCTCTTCGGTTTGCCGGTTTTCTACGACGGCCAGACGCGCCTCGGTTACCTGCAGCGCAACTACCCCTCCGGGGCCCAGCCCGAGTACATCACGCAGCTGCAGGAAGCGGTCTACAACGCCGACACGCTCGAGGACACCACGGACCTGCAGAATTACAACGCCGCGCGTTTCGACACCTTCCACCAGATTTCCTACCCGCGCACCTACTTCGGCTGGCTGTCCCTCACGCCCCGCCTCGGTTTCCGCGGAACCTACTACAGCCAGACCGGCAACTCGGACGAGGAATCGCCGGAATTTGTCGGCCTGACCGGCGAATACGGCGGAGGCACCTTCCGGCCGATCATTAACGCCGGGTTGGAAACCTCCTTCAAACTCTCCGCGCGCTACGAGCAGATCCAGTCGACGTTCTGGGGTTTGGACGGCCTGATGCACGTCCTCCAACCCTTCGCCAACTACGCCTTCGTGGAGAACACCGGGCTTTCGGCCGACGAAATCCTGCAATTCGACCGCCTCGTGCCCTCGACCATCCTGCCTTCGCTCGACTTCCCGCAATTCAACGCCATCGACAGCATCGATTCCTCCAACATCCTGCGTCTCGGGGTGCGCAACCGTTTGCTGACCCGCCGCGACAACGACACGTTCGCCTGGTTCGCCTGGGACTCCTTCGTCGACGTCAACTTCGACAACCCCTACCTCGACGACCCGGGGACGCTTTCCAATTTCTACAACAACTTCGCTTTCTCCCCGGTGCCGTGGTTCACGGTCGGCCTCTCCTCGCAGATCCCGGTTTCGGATGGCGACGGCAGTTTCACCGATGCGAACACCTATGTCCGCTGGCAACCGGTGCGGGAGGTCTCTTTCTTTGTCTCGCAGCGCTACATCGACGACAACCCCTACTTCCAGGATGACAGCCAGGCCACGGCCGGCGGCTACTGGCGGGTCAACGACAACTGGGCGGTCAGCGCCTCGTCGCGCTACGACTTCACGTGGGAAACATGGGAGGTCCAGCGCTACATGGTCCACCGCGACCTGAGTTCCTGGCTGGTTTCCGCCGGCCTGCTGGTCACCGACAACCGTGCCACGTTCAACGACCGTTCCGGCGGCGAAATCGGGGTGGGATTCCTGCTCATGCTGACGCTCAAGGATGCGCCGCAGGTCAATCTGCCGCTGGCTTTCGACGTGCTCGGCAGCCAGCAGCAGGGCAGCGGGGACGGCGGGAACGCGGGTTTTTGATGTCCGGTCCGGAGGCAAAGTGGTCGGCGCCGGTCGCGGTTTTCGACTCGGGCATCGGCGGCTTGACCGTGGTCAGCGCCCTGCGGCGCGTGCTGCCCGCGGAAAACATCGTTTATCTCGGCGACACGGCGCGCGTTCCCTACGGCGGAAAATCGCGGGAGACAATCGAACGCTACAGCGGGGAAATCGCGCAGATGCTCGTGGCCGGGGGGGCAAAGATGGTGGTGGTGGCCTGCAACAGCGCGACCGCGCTGGCCCTGCCGCGGCTGAGGGAACAATTGTCCGTGCCGGTCGAGGGCGTCATCGCCCCCGGCGTGGCTGCCGCCCTCGAGGCGACACGCAGCGGGCACGTCGCCGTGATCGGCACCAAAGCCACCATCGGCAGCGGTGCCTACGAGCAGGGACTGCGCGCGGCGCGTCCGGACATCCGGGTGACGAGCCTGGCCTGTCCGTTGCTCGTCCCGCTGATCGAAGAGGGCCTGCTCGATGATCCGGTGACCGGGACTGTCCTGGAGTGTTATCTCGCGCCCTTGCGCCGCACGGACGCCGACACGCTGGTGTTGGGTTGCACGCACTACCCGCTCCTGGCCCCGGCCATCGCGCGTGCCGTCGGACCTTCGATCGGACTCGTCGACTCCGCGGCCAACTGCGCCGCGGTGGTGGCGCGGTTGTTGTCCGCCCGCGGGCTGGCCGCGCCGGACACGGCCTCCGGCTCGCTGCAGCTGGCCTTCACCGACCCGCCCGACCGCTTCCTCGAGGTTGCGGGGAGCGCGCTCGGCTTGGACACCGCCCCGGTGACGGTGCGTGCGGTGCCTCCGCTCGGTCAGTAAACCGCTTCGCGGGCGCGCTTCTCCCGCGGCAGGGGTTCCTCGGCGAGGAACTCGTGGTTGTCGGACAATCGGTAGAGCGCGCGGCGCAGCCAGCCGACGAGGCCCGGGGTCTGACGGTTGAAGCGCTGCGATGTTGTGACATAAAGCCAGAGGGCGGCCGCCGCTTCGGCCAGCGCGGTGATGGCGAGGAATGCCGCAGCCCACTCCGCGAGGACGGCGGGGTCGAACGCCGGGCGGACGGGCCGGATGACGGCGACCGGCCATGAAACGGCCGCGACACACCCGGCGAGGATCGTCCGGCGTCCGAGCCAGCGCCGCGTGGCCGGCCAGTAAAATCTTTCCGGCGGCAACGGCGGTCTTTTCCCGCGCCGGACAGACTCGATCTTGCGCCGCCGCGCGATCCGGCGTGCGCGGAGGCAGGCCAGGATCGGAACGAGGAACGCGGCGGCGAGGAGGGTGGGGGCGGCCGGCAAGGCGGCCAGGTATTGCAGCACGCTGATCACGGCCCACGAAACCAGCGCAACGACGAAGAGAAGTTCGAGCATCGGAGTCCCCGCAAATCAGCACGGGGCCGCGGCCGGGGCAAGCCGGTTTGTCAGGCGGCGACGGCGTCCTCGGCGGCCGTGTCGGGCGCGGGGGCCGCAGGCGCGGCCACCGGTTGGCCGCCGAATTTCCCGCAAAGGAATTTGGCCGAAGGGCCGTTCGGTCGCGTCCGGCCGAGGGCCTCGCTCAACCCGCGGGCGCGCAAGGCCTCGAGGGTCGCACCGAGCAGGCTGCCGCCGATCCCGCGGTTGCGGTATTCGTTGAGGACGCAGGGTCCGCTGACCAGGTGCACCTCGCCCTCGGCGGGTTCGGGATTGATCACCGAGGCTGCGATGACGCGGTTGCCGTGGAGAATGAAAAGGCATTCGCCCGCGCCGGCCAGCGCTTTCCTCGCGCCCGGAATGACGTCCTGCTCGACGTGCTTGTCGCAGCCGCTCCACTCGGGGTCGAGGTCGTAGCTCGATTCGATCACGCGCAGCGCGTCCTCGAGCTCCTGGTCGCCCGCGGTGCGCAGGGTGAAGGGCTTGGGGATCGCGGCGACATCGGCCGGCAGCCCGGTCAGGTTCCAGCGGAACTTGGCCAACTGCACGGGTTTGCTAGTGATCGGCATAAAACTTTCTTCCGCGTCTCAGGAGCCCGAACCGCGTTCTTCCTCGCGCGAAACCCACCATACGGTGCCCAAAAGGGTTGTCACCACAACGGCTAGTGATCCGAAGCTCAACATGAATAACCCCAAAGCTACCGGAGAGGCCTCGGCCGTCAACGTGAATCCTCCGGCCCGCCGAAGAAATCCTGCAAAACCGCCCGGTAAACCTCCTGTTTCATCGGCGGCACGGCCGCGAGCGGGAAATCGCCGAGGGCCACCCAGCGCACCCCGGTGAACTCCCCGCACGTGCGCGCCAAGTCGATCGCGGGTTCCTCCGGTCCGTGCAGATCGCAGCGGAAATACCATTGTTCCTGCCCGTGGTAACCGCGCCGGTCCGGTCCGGCCGGAAAATCGTAGCGGTAGGGACCGCGGCGTTCCCGCACGTCATAAAGATCCGCGGGCAGGCCCACTTCTTCCGCGACCTCGCGGCGCACCGCCTGCTCCGGGCTCTCCCCGGGGTCGATTCCCCCCTGCGGGAATTGCCAGCTTCCGGGAAAGTCGGAGCGCTCCCCGATGAGCATGCGACCGTCGGGGAGCCGGATGATGGCGGCCACATTCGGGCGGTAGCGTTTCGTCATGGGGACTGATCCATCGTGCGGCGTCCGCGCCCCGCCGGCAAGCGCCGCCGCATTGTCAAACCACGCAACCGGAGGCTAACTTCGCCCCGTTTATGGCGGCATTCTGGAGAAAAGGATTGGGCATGGGACTCGGCGCGGGCTTGCTCGGGGCCGCCGTGGTGGCCTTGCGGTTGCGCCCCCGCCCGCTGCCGCAACCTTCCTTGCCGGACATCATTTCCCCGGCGGTCTTCGCGCGTCGCGTGCAACGCACGACGCGCGGCCAGGTCGTTTACCACGCCAGCGGCGAAGGCGGACCGCTGGTTTTTCTCCACGACCTTTTCCCCGGAGCCGCGTCCTACGAGTGGTCGAAAATTTATCCGGCCTTCACCGCCACGCACCGAGTGCTGGCGCCGGATTGGATCGGTTTCGGCGAAAGCGAGCGCCCCGACCGTGTGCTGCGGGCCGAGGATTATGCGCAGAGCCTCCACGAGTTCTGCCGTGCCACCTGCGGCGGACGGCGTCCGGTGGTGGTGGCCTCGGGGTTGGGGGCCGCCTTGGCCTGCCTGACGGCGGCCCGGCATCCGGAGTTCGCCTCCCGCCTGATCCTTTTCCACCCCGCGGGCACGCGTGATTGGCTGGCCGACCGGGCCCCGCGCGCGGTCCGGGGTGCGGCCTGGACCGCGGCGGGGCGTCGTTGGCTTTACCGCCGCTTTCTCTCGTCCCCGGAAAGTCTGGCCCGTTGGCTGGCCGGCCGGCGCAGCGAGGGGAAGGAACTTGATTTGTCCGAGGCGGTCTCCGTCTTCGCTTCCTTCGCCCGGCAGTATGGCGCCGCGTGGGCCGTGCTGCGGATTCTTTCCGGCCGCTTGCAGGCCGGACCTCTTCCCCGCTTGGACGAGGTCTGCGTGCCGGTGACCGTCTGGTGGCCCGGCCGCCACGCCGTCGACCCGCCCGATGGTGTGGTCGGGCGCCCGGATCTGCGGCTCGACTGGCTCGACCAGTGCGGACCGCTGGCGCCGCTGGACCGGTCCGACGACCTGACCGGCCGCCTCCAACGCGAGTTGTTCACGCCCGTGCGGGTGGCGGATGCCTGATCGGGATTGACACCCTCCCGGCTTCTGTTTCATCATCTCCCTTCGTCTCAAATCGTATCCGTCCTATGTCCCAAACCGAAGTCATCCTGACCACGCCCATCCCCAGCCTCGGAGCCGAGGCTGATGTCGTCAAAGTCCGCCGCGGCTACGCGCGCAATTTCCTCATCCCCCGCGGCATGGCCCACGAAGTCACTCCGGCCGCGCTGCGCATGACCAATTCCCTGAAGACCCGCCGCGCCGAGCGCGAGGCCCGCGAACTGAACGAGGCCAACGAGGTTGCCAAAAAACTGGGCAAGCTGAAGCTCGCTTTTGTCCTCGAAACCGGCGAAAGCGGCAAGGCCTTCGGCGCGATCACGGCGAAAGATATCGCGGACCGCGTCAAAGCCGAAAGCGGCAAGGAAATCGACCGCCACGCCATCGTGCTGGAGCGTCCGATCAAGGAAACCGGCGATTTCACCGTCGACGTCCGCATCCATCCGGATGTCCACGCCGCACTCAAACTCACGGTCACGGCCAAAAATCCCAAGCCCGACGCCGACGGCGAGGCGGAGGGTGAAGCCAGACCGCGCGGGCGCCGCGCCGCCGGCCATGAAGCCGCGGGCGAAGCGGAAGCCTGAACTTGTTCACAAGTTGTTCGCGGGGCCGCCTATGCGGGCGGCCTTTTATTTCGCGAGGTGGCGCCCGTCCGCGTTTGACCGCACCCGTCCGGCGGACGCACTATGGTTTTTCGCATGGTTCCTCCGGTTGATCTCACCGCTGCCCCCGCGCGTCGCGGCAATGGTCCGCGCCGCAACGGCCACGCCGCGCCCGCAGCGTCACCGGCCGCCGATGCGCACCGCCCGCTGCCGCAGAATGTCGACGCCGAGAAAGGCCTGCTCGGTTCCATCCTGCTCGCGCCCCGCGAGGTGCTCAACGACTGTGCCGAGCAGATCACGGAGGAAGCGTTCTACTCCCCCGCGCACGGGACGATCTACCGCATCCTCGTCGAGATGTGGTCGGGCAACCAGCAGGTCGATGTCATAACCCTGACCAACCGCCTGCGCGACCTCAACCTGCTCGACTCCGTCGGCGGTCCGGGTGCGGTGACCGATCTGTTCGGCTACGTGCCCACCGCGGCCAACGCCCCGCATTACCTCGACATCGTCCTCGAGAAATCCCTCCTGCGCCGCATGATCACGGCTTGCACGTCGTCGGCCGCCCGCTGTTACGAGGAGCAGGGCGATGTGCCGCAGTTGCTCGACGACGTGGAGCGCGAGATTTTCACCATCGGCGAGACGCGCTTCCGCAAGAGCGCTCCCGACATGCGCGACGAGGTCTTCACCGCGCTGGAAAACATCGAGAAAATGTACCAGCAGCGCGGCCGCATCAGCGGTCTGGCCACCGGGTTCAGCGTCTTCGACCAGATGACCGACGGATTGCACCCCGGTGAAATGATCATCTTCGCGGCGCGTCCCTCGATGGGCAAAACCGCCCTGGCCATGAACATCGTCGAGCACGTCGCGCTCAACCTCGAGGAGCCCAAACCGGTCGGGGTCTTCAGCCTGGAAATGAGCACGCAGCAGCTCGTGCAGCGCATGCTCTGCTCGCGCGCCCGCGTCAACATGAAGAAAATCCGCTCCGGCATGCTGGCCCGCGCGGAACACGGCAAGCTCAACGACGCCGCCGCCGCTTTGAGCGAGAGCAAGATCTTCATCGACGACACGCCCGGTCTGACCATCCTCGAGTTGCGCGCCAAGGCCCGCCGCATGCGGGACCGCCACCGCATCGAGCTGATCGCCATCGATTACCTCCAGCTTTGCCGTTCGACCTCGCGGCGCGGCCAGGATAACCGGCAGATCGAAATCTCGGAAATTTCCGCCGGTATCAAAGGTCTGGCCAAGGAACTCGAGATCCCCATCATCGTCCTGGCACAGCTCAACCGCCAGCCCGAGCAACGCGGCGGCGGCAAGCCGCGCATGTCGGACCTGCGCGAATCCGGGTCGCTCGAGCAGGACGCCGATCTGGTCGCGCTTCTCGTCCGCCCCGAAGTCTACGAGGAAGACGAAGACGCGAAATCCGACCTGGCGGGCAAAGCCGAGCTCATCATCGCCAAGCAGCGCAACGGCCCGATCGGCGAAGTCCCGCTGACTTTCATCAAGGAATACACCCGCTTCGAGAACGCCGCTTTCGAGCGCGCGCCCGGCGGCGAGGAATAAACCGCCGTCAGTGCCCGCCGCCGCGCACCGCCGCGGCATATTCCCGCACGGCCTGCGCGAGGGGCGCGGCCAACTCGGCCCGGGGCACGGCGAATTTCGGACGGAACCACGGGAAAAGGCCGACCAGGTCGTGCAGGACGAGGATTTGTCCGTCGCAGCCGTCGCCGCTCCCGATCCCGATCGTGGGGATGTCCAGCGTCGGCGTGATTTCGGCGGCGAGGCCGTGGATGATGATTTCCATGACCACGGCGAAAGCGCCCGCGTCCTGCACCGCGGCGGCATCGCGCCGGATGGCGGCGGCTTCTTCCGCGGTGCGTCCTTTAATCTTGTATCCGCCTTCCTCGCGGATGTGCTGCGGGAGCATGCCGATGTGCGCCAGCACGGGAATGCCGGCCGCGGTGAGCGCGCGGATCTGCGGGGCGACCTCCGCCCCGCCTTCCAATTTGACCGCCTGCGCGCCGGCTTCGACCAGGCGTTGCGCGTTGGCCACGGCATCGTCGGGCGTGCCGTAGGTGCCGATGGGCAGATCGGTCACGACCAGCGTGTTCCGCGCGCCGCGGGCCACCGCGCCGGTGTGGCGGACCATGTCCTCGAGCGTCACGGAGGTGGTGTCGGGGTAACCGAGCACGACCATGCCGAGCGAATCGCCGACCAGGATGAGGTCGATTCCGGCTTCATCGAGCAGGCGCGCCGTCGGGTAATCGTAGGCGGTGAGCGCCGCGATTTTGCGCCCGCGGCGTTTGAGTTCCCGGAAACGGGTGACGGTATCGTTCATGCGGACGGAAGGTCGAATCTCGCGCCGATCGGCGCGGGCGGCAAGCCCGGTTGTCACCACACGGACGGCGCCCGCCGCACCGCCGGGATTTCCGGCAGCGCGGCGAGCAATTCCTCGATCGTGCGGACCTGTCCGGGCAAAACCAATCCCGGACGGATGTCGGCGAGCGGTTGGAGGACGAAGCGTCGCGCGGCCAACCGCGGGTGCGGCACGATGAGCCCGGGGCTCTCGATCCGCCGGTCGCCGACGTAGAGGATGTCAATGTCGACGGGCCGCGGGGCGTTGCGTTCCCGCTGCTCGGAGCGGCCGAGCCGGCCTTCGAAATCGCCGAGGAGTCCGAGCAGTTCCTCCGGGGCAAGCGACGTTTCGATCTCGAGGACCGCGTTGAGGAACGCGGACGAACCCGGCGGACAGTCCACCGGATCGGTTTCGTAAACGGGGGACACGGCGGGCGGGCCTTCGCCCTCGTGCCGTGCGGCAAGGAAGTCGCGCGCGGCGCGCAGGTGCGAAGCCCGGTCCCCGAGATTGGAGCCGAGGGCGAGGCCGGCCGGCCGGGGTGCTCTGCTGGGGCGGACCATGCGCGGATGCTACGGGACGCGGCCGGCCCGGGACAGCAGGAACGCGGGCGGTTTGCCGCCGCGGGGCTGCCGTGTTAGTCAAAGGTCCATGCTTCGCTGGTTCCTATCCTTCGTGCTGGCCGCGGCCCTGCCCGGCCCGGCCGCGGCGCAGACCGACGAAGACGTTTCTCCCTACAAGGAAATGAAGACGCTGGCCCGCGCCGTCGAGCTGATCCGGCAGGATTATGTCGACGAGGACAAGACGGATTACGAGGACCTCGTCTACAGCGCGCTACGCGGCATGCTCGAGGAACTGGATCCGCACAGCGACTTCATGGACCCCAAGGATTTCAAGGGCATGCAGGAAGACACGCGCAGCGAATTCGGCGGACTCGGCGTGGTGGTGACGCGCAAGGAGGATCGTCTGGTCATCGTGGCACCGATGGAGGGCACGCCCGGCTTCCGGGCCGGTCTCCTCCCGGGGGACATCCTGCTCGAAATCGACGGCCAGTCGGCCGAGCAAATGTCTTTGCGCGATGCGGTCGACAAACTCCGCGGCGAAGCCGGCACCAGCGTGGAGCTGGCGGTGGCGCGCGCCGGCGGGACCGAACCGCTCAAATACCAGCTGGAACGTGAAGTGATCAAGGTGCCCAGCGTGCGCGGCGCGAAGATCCTCGACGGCGGGGGTCCGCGTATCGGCTACGTGCGTGTCACGCAGTTCAGCGAGCCGACCGGACGCGAATTCGCCCGCGCGCTCGGCGAGCTGGAAAAGCAGGGCATGGAAGCGCTCGTCATCGACCTGCGTTTCAATCCGGGCGGTTTGCTCGGCAGCGCGGTCGAGGTGGCCGGGGAATTCCTGCCGGGCGGCGCGCTCGTCGCCTACACCGAAGGACGCTCGGCCGCCGCGGCCCGGCGCTACACCGCGCCCGGCCAGGGGCGGCGTCCCCGCGCGTACCCCGTGGCCGTCCTGGTCAACGGCTCGAGCGCCAGCGGAGCCGAGATCGTGGCCGGCGCGCTCAAGGACTCGGGCCGTGCCTTGCTCGTCGGCGAAACAACCTTCGGCAAAGGCTCGGTCCAGAGCGTGGTGTCCCTGCCGGACGGCTCGGCGGTGCGTTTGACCACGGCCGAATATTTCACGCCCGGACGCCAGCCGATCCACGAAAAAGGCGTGGCCCCGCACGTGAGCGCGCCGATGTCGTCCACGGACGAAGCGCGCTTGCTCGCCCTGCGGCGGCAGGAAGATCTCCCGGCCGGGACCGAACGCGAGGAGCTCGAACCGGTCGACGATGTGCCCTTGCAGCGGGCTGTCGATGCTTTGCGCGGGGTCTTGCTCCATGCCGGGGAGGGGACGGGTCGGCCGTCCGTCGGAAGTTGAGTGCTCCGCTGCTCCTCGCGCTCGAGACCTCGTGCGACGAAACCGCCGTCGCGGTGATCGAAGGCGTCACCCGCCTGCGCTCGAGCGTGATCGCTTCGCAGGCCGCGGTGCACGCGGCCTACGGGGGCGTGGTGCCGGAAGTCGCTTCGCGCAACCACTTGGCCCAGGTGCGCGGCGTGGTTGTGCAGGCGCTGGAGGAAGCGGGCGTGGAATTGTCCGGAATCGGGGCTTTCGCCGGAACCACGGGCCCCGGATTGGCCAGCGCACTGCTCGTCGGCGCGTCGGCGGCCAAGGGACTGGCCTTGGCCGCGGACAAACCTTTTCTCGCCGTCAACCACGTGGAAGGCCATTTGCTCTCGCCGTTCTTCGGCTGCGTTGAAGTGCCGCCGTGCATCGGCTTGGTGGTCAGCGGGGGCCACACCCTGCTGGTCGATGTGCAGTCGGCGGGGCATTACCGTCTGCTCGGACGCACGCTCGACGACGCCGCGGGGGAAGCTTTCGACAAGGTGGCGAAATTGCTCGGGCTCGGTTATCCGGGCGGCCCCGAGATCGAAGCCGCGGCGCGCGGCGGCAGCGCCGCACGCTTCGCGTTGCCGCGCAGTATGAAATGCTCGGGCGACCACAACTTCAGCTTCAGCGGGTTAAAGACAGCGGTGCGCTATCTTTTGCCCAAGACCGCGCCCGCCGACCGGGCCGATCTCTGCGCGGGTTTCCAGGAAGCGGTGGTCGATGTCCTCGTCGACAAAACGGTGCGCGCGGCCCAAGCCATGCGGCGGAATCTGGTCGCGGTGAGCGGCGGGGTCGGAGGCAACCTGCGCTTGCGGGAACGGCTGACCGCGGAGGCCGCGGACTGCGGACTCGAAGTGCGATTCGCCGAGCCGTGGCTCTGCGCGGACAACGCGGCCATGATCGCTTACCTGGCGGCGTTGCACTGGCGCGCGGGGCGGACCTCCTCGCTGGGAGAGGACATTGTCCCCACTTTGGGCCAGGATTTGTTCGCTGCCGCCTGAATTCTGGCGCGAAAATTGCTTGCACTACCGATTCAAGACGGGCGTGGTAGTGCTCATGTCCGGTCTCCACCAGAGTGCGCATCTGGGGCAGCAGCAGATGCTGTCGCCCCAGATGAGGCAGAGTCTGGAAATTCTGCAGGCCACCGCGCTCGAGTTGCAGCAGATGGTGCGGCACGAATTGGAGTCCAACCCCGTGCTGGAAGAAGAGGTGCCGGAAGAGGAGGTGTCGGCGGACACCGACGCGGAGACGGACGAAGATTCTGAGGAAGTCGAAGATTTGCGCCGTTTGGAGGAAGATTGGGGGGCGTTCTCGGGCGAGGGGGCGCAGCGCGGCGATGCGGACGCCGAGGCGAGGCGCTTGCATTTTCTCGAAGGTGTGGCCCCGCCCGAAACGCTGGCCGGTCATCTGGAAAAGCAACTCGGGCGCCTGGCCCTTGATCCGGTGCAACGTCGCATCGCGTCCTTGCTCGTCGGCAATCTCGACGAGGACGGATACCTCGCCGCCACGCCGGAGGAAGTGGCCGACGAGGCGGAGGCGGAGACCGCGGAAGTTATCGAAATGCTGCACCTGCTGCAGACGCTCGATCCGCCCGGGGTGGGCGCGCGTGATTTGTCCGAATGCCTGCTCCTCCAACTGGCCCGCCGCGGCGAGGGGCAAAGCACGGCGGCGCGGATCGCGGAGAAGCACCTTGATTTGCTCGGACGCAAAAAATTCGCCGAAATCGCGTCCGCCTTGCGGGTCGGACAAGACACCGTGCGCGAGGCCGGCGCGGTCATTGCCGCGCTCAATCCCAAGCCGGGCCGTGCCTTCGCCGGGGAAGCGGCTCCGGTGCTGGCGCCCGACGTGATCATCGAGAGGGTGGGCGACGAATTCGTGGTTTCCCTGGTGCGCGACAGCGTCCCGCAACTGCGCATCAGCCGCGCCTACCGCGACCTGCTCGGCACGGCCGCCGCGCAGGCGGACGTCCGTCATTACCTGCGGGACAAAATCCGCGGCGGCAAATTTCTCATCAAAAGCATCCGGCAGCGCCAGCAGACCATCCTGGCCATCGCCCGCGAGATCGCCGTGCGGCAGCGGTCCTTTCTCGTGGAGGGCGTGGCCGCGCTCGTGCCGCTGACCATGGCGCAGGTGGCCGAGGCGGTCGGCGTGCACGAAACCACGGTGAGCCGCGCCATCGCCGGAAAAACGGTGGCCACCCCGCAGGGCGCTTTCGAAATGAAATTCTTTTTCACCACGGGTTACCGCGCGGCCGACGGGGCCGAGGTCAGCAGCACGAGCGTGAAAGACGCCATCGCCGCGCTCGTCCGCGGCGAGGACCCGCGCAAACCGCTCAGTGACCAGCAGATCGTCGCGCGACTCGGGGACGACGGTCTCGCCGTGGCGCGCCGCACGGTGGCCAAATACCGCGAAGCACTCGGAATTCTGCCCAGCCATCTGCGAAAATCCTTTTGAGCCGTGCGGAAGACAAAGAGAATGATCTGCTTATGCCGACCCTGAACGAAGAAGCGGTGCGCGAGGCCTTGCGCGCGGTGAAGTATCCCGGCTTCAGCCGCGACATCGTGTCCTTCGGCCTCGTCGAATCGGCGGAGGTGCGGGGCGACGAGGTTTTCGTCAAGCTCTCGCTGGCGGTGGAAGACCCGAAGGTTGCCCAACAAATCCACCGCGCATGCATGGAAGCCCTGGCCTCGCTGCGGGGGGTGCGCACCCCGCATGTCCTCGTCGATTTGAAAAAGCCGCCCGCCGCCGCCTCGCCCGGGGCGACACGCATCGAGGGTGTGCGGCACGTGGTGGCCGTGGCCAGGGGCAGGGGCGGGGTGGGCAAAAGCACGGTCGCCTCGAACCTCGCTCAGGCCTTGAGCCTCTCCGGCGCCCGCACCGGCCTCTGCGATTGCGATCTTTACGGTCCGAGCATCGCCCTCATGTTCGGCACGACCGAACAACCGGCGGCGACGGAGGACAACCGCATCGTGCCGGTCGAGCGCTACGGGCTGAAGCTCATGTCGATGGGCTTCCTCACCGACCCCGACACCCCGGCGGTCCTGCGCGGACCGATGGTCACGCGTTACACCCAGCAGTTTTTGCGTCAGGTCGACTGGGGTGTTCTCGACTACCTGATCCTCGACCTGCCCCCGGGCACGGGCGACATCCAACTCACCGTGGTGCAGACCGTGGCACTGGCCGGTGCGGTGGTGGTGACCACGCCGCAGGAAGTCGCGCTGATCGACGCGCGCAAGGCCGTCGCCATGTTCCACAAAACCAATGTACGCGTGCTCGGGATCGTGGAAAACATGAGCCACTTCGTCTGTCCGTCCGACGGCGTGCGTTATGACATTTTCGGATCCGGCGGCGGGCGGCGCGAAGCCGCACGTCTCGGCGTGCCGCTCCTCGGCGAGGTGCCGATCGACATGGCCACGCGCGAGGCGGGGGACACCGGCATGCCGGTGGTGGCCCGCGCGCAGGACAGCGCGGTGGGACGCGAATTCATGAAGATCGCGCGGTCCTTGCGCGACGAGTTGGAGGGCGCGTCCGGCCCGGTGGTCCGGACCTGAACCGGTCCGGCGATCGATATTTGTTGCCGCCGTTTTCGTCCGGCCGAACTTGACCGGGCCGCTTGATGGTGGCTATGTTCCCGCCATGAACTCCTCCCACGACGAGGGAGCCTCCCTCGTTCGTAACTCCACGCTCTACCGCGAGTTTCTCGCCGAGCGTGAGGAAATCCTTCGTCACAAGTGGATCGAGAGCGAGAAGGTCGGGCACGATATCGGCTTCGAGAAAGCCCTGCTCGAATGGGTTCTGCGCCACCGTGGCGGATGGCGCCAGAGCCGCGGCCTGGGCCACCGGACGCGCTCGGCGGTCGGCGCGAATTGAAGACGGTGCGGCTGGCGCCCTCCCGGCGCCTGTGGCAGGATGCCACGGCATGAGCCGCACCGGAACCGAACGCGAATTGGCCGACCGCGCCGCCATGGAGACGGCGATCGAACGCCTGGCCGGCGGGATCGCCGCGGCGCTCGAAGGAGCGGGCCCGGTTTTTCTCGCGGGCATCCCGACGCGCGGGGTCGGCCTGGCCGCTCGCCTCGCCACCCGTTTGGAGCGGCACGGGGTGGCCTGCCGCCGCGGCGCGGTCGACATTTCGATGTATCGCGACGATCTCGGTTTACGCGACGGGGTCTCCGCCTTGCAGGGCACCGATCTGCCCATGGACATCGACCGTTGGGACGTGGTCTTGGTGGATGATGTGCAGCACACGGGGCGCACGGCCCGCGCGGCCCTCGAAGCCGTGCTCGCTTTCGGCCGGCCCCGCCGGATTCTTTACGCGGTCCTTGTCGACCGCGGCGGCCGCGAACTCCCGGTGCGCCCGGATTTCACCGGGATCAACCTGCCGGTCGCGCCCGGCCGCCGCGTCCGCGTGCGGCTGGCCGAGACCGATGACGGCGCGGAGGGCGTTTACGAATCATGAAGTGGACGCGCAAGGACCTCGTGGCGCTTTCCGACCTCTCCGCGGAGGAAATCAGCTTCCTCCTCGACACCGCCGCGGAATTCAAGGGCGTGGGCCGGCGCCGCTTGAAAAAAGTGCCCAGCCTGCGCGGCAAGACGATGGTCAATCTCTTCGTCGAGGCGAGCACCCGCACGAGAACGTCGTTCGAGTTGGCCGGCGTGCGCCTCAGCGCCGACGTGGTCAACATCGCGGCCCAGACCTCGAGCCTCTCCAAGGGGGAAAGTCTCAAGGACACCGCGAAAAACCTCGAGGCACTGGCCGCCGATCTCATCGTGCTGCGTCACTCCGCCGCCGGCGCCCCGCACTTCCTCGCCGGACGTCTGCGCGCGGGCGTGATCAACGCCGGCGACGGGTCGCACGAACACCCGACGCAGGGTCTGCTCGACGTCTTCACCATCCGCGAACGCCTCGGCCGCGTGGCGGGCCTCAAAGTGGGCATCGTCGGCGACATCCGCTTCAGCCGCGTGGCGCGTTCGAACATCCAGGCCCTGGTCAAACTCGGCGCCCGCGTCACGCTCATCGGTCCGCCCACGCTCGTGCCGCGGGAATTCGAACGGCTCGGCGCGGTCATCTCGCATTCCCTCGACGATGTGCTCGGCGACCTCGACGTGATCAATCTGCTGCGCATCCAGCACGAGCGGCAGAAGGCCGGGTTCTTCCCGGGGACCGGAGAATATGCCGCGCTCTTCGGCTTGAATGCCGCGCGCGCGGCCCGTCTCAAACCGGAGGCGCTCGTCATGCACCCCGGACCGATCCACCGCGGGGTCGAACTGGACGGGTCGGTGGCCGACGGTCCGCACAGCGTGATTCTCGACCAGGTGACCAACGGGCTGGCCGTGCGCATGGCCGTGCTCTACCTGTGCGGCTCGGTGCCGCCGAAGGAGGAGGCATGAGCGGTTCGGTCAACATCCGCGGCGGACGGGTCATCGATCCGTCGGCCGGACGCGACGAAGCGGCCGACGTTTTCATCGCGGACGGGAAATTTGCCGCCGCCCCGTCGCCGGGCGCCGCCGAGATCGACGCGCGCGGGTTGGTGGTGTGTCCGGGTTTCATCGACATGCACGTGCACCTGCGCGAACCGGGCCAGGGGGCCAAGGAGACCATCGCGACCGGCACCCGCGCCGCCGCGGCGGGCGGATTCACCAGCGTGGTGGCCATGCCGAACACCAACCCGGTGGCCGATCACCCCGGGATCATCGCGTGGATGGAAGAACGGGCTGCGGAGACCGGCGTGGTCAATGTTTTCACCACCGGCGCCATCACCGTCGGATCGGAGGGAGCTCAACTGGCGCCCAT
The DNA here is from genome assembly GCA_964516705.1 of uncultured Chthoniobacter sp. GTDB lineage: Bacteria > Verrucomicrobiota > Verrucomicrobiia > Chthoniobacterales > JACTMZ01 > JACTMZ01. The sequence continues at coordinate 7,323 of CAZEYV010000140.1, read as the reverse complement.
CGGGGCCATGGCCGCGGCGGGAATTGTCGCGGTGACTGATGACGGACGTTGCGTGCAGAGCCACGAGGTCATGCGGCGCGCCGCGGAATACGCCGGCATGTTCGGGTTGCCGGTGCTCGACCATTGCCAGGATGCGTCGTTGGCCGGACCCGAGGCGGCCATGCACGAGGGTTTCCGGAGCACGCTGCTCGGCCTGCCGGGCTGGCCGCGCATGGCGGAGGAGATCATCGTGGCGCGCGATGCCATGCTCGCGGCGGCCACGGGCACGAAAATCCATTGCCAGCACCTTTCCGCGGCCGGCAGCGTGGATCTCCTGCGCGCGGCCAAGGCGCGCGGGATCGCCTTGAGCGGCGAGGTCTGTCCGCACCACCTCGCACTGACCGACGAGGCCCTGCAAGGCTATGACACCAACGCCAAGATGAACCCGCCCCTGCGGGAGCAGTCCGACATCGACGCGTTGCTCGGCGGGATCGCGGACGGCACGATCGAGATTCTGGCCACGGACCACGCCCCGCACGCGGTCTACGAGAAAGAGGTCGAATTCGCCGCCGCGCCTTTCGGTATCGTCGGGCTGGAGACGGCGGTGGGGATTTTTTGCGAGATCCTCCTCCACCGGCAACGGGTCGTCGATTTGCCGCGGTTGGTGGCCATGCTGACTTTGAATCCGGCGCGCCTGCTCGGGCTGGACCGCGGGACGCTGGCGCCGGGCGCGCGGGCTGATGTCACCCTGCTCAATCCGGACCGCGCTTGGGTGGTGGACAAGGAGCAGTTTGCCTCGAAGGGGCGGAACACGCCGTTCCATGGATGGCCGTTGCGGGGGCGGGCGGTGCGGACGATCGTCGGCGGCCGGACCGTCTGGGAGCTTCCGGAGTGAGCGGCGCGTTCGAAGTTCTGGCCGCGGATCCTTCCTCGGCCGCGCGGCGCGGTCGGTTGCGCACGCGACGCGGCGTGATCGAGACCCCGATTTTCATGCCGGTGGGCACGCAGGGCACGGTCAAAGCGGTCAGCCCGCGCGAACTGCACGAACTGCAGGCGCAAATCATCCTCGGCAACACGTATCACCTCTTCGTGCGGCCCGGTTTGGATGTCATCCGCAAGCTCGGCGGGTTGCACAAGTTCATGGGTTGGGACGGGCCGATTCTGACCGACAGCGGGGGCTTCCAGGTTTTCTCGCTGGCCAAGCTGCGCAAGATCACGCCGGAGGGCGTGCATTTCCAGAACCACCTCGACGGCACGCCGTGCTTCATCGGTCCGGAAACGTCGATGGAAATCCAGCACACGCTGGGGTCGGATATCGTCATGGCTTTCGACGAGTGCCCGCCGCACCCGTGCACGCACGAGGAAGCAGCCAAGAGTCTGGAACTCACGCTGGGCTGGGAGCGGCGCAGTCTGGACTGGTGGGCGGGGCGCAACGAGGCAGGGGAGCGCCCGCTGCTCTTCGGTATCGTGCAGGGATCCTCTTACCCGGACCTGCGCGAAAAGTCGGCGCGGTCTCTTGTTGCCATGGGCTGGGACGGCTATGCGGTCGGCGGGGTCAGTGTGGGGGAACCCGAACCGGAAATGATGGCCGCGGTCGAGTATGCCGTGCCTCATCTGCCGGCAGACCGTCCGCGCTACGCCATGGGCCTGGGCACGCCGCCGCAGATGGTCGAGATGGTCGCGCGCGGCATCGACATGTTCGACTGCGTGCTTCCGACGAGGGTGGCGCGCAACGGGACCGCGTTCACCGCGTCGGGCTCGCTCAATCTGAAGAATGCCTGCTTCACTTTCGACGAGGGTCCGATCGAGGAAGGATGCGGTTGCTACGCCTGCGCGAATTTCGCGCGCGCTTACCTCCGGCACCTGGTCAAGGCGGAAGAAATCCTCGGGCTGCGCCTCATCACGCTGCACAACCTCCACTTCTACCTCGGCCTGATGGCCAAGGTGCGCACGGAGCTGGAAGCAGGAACGTTCGCCGCCTTCCGGAGTGAGTTTGTCGGCGGCTACCGGCCGCACCGCGAGTCAACTTGAGGGCGTCCGCGACGCCGGGAGGAAATCAGGGATCCTGCTGGTCGTTGCGCACGTAAGGATAGCGCGATTCGAAGAGCATCTCGGGCGGGAACTCGGAGTAGCCGCTCCAGATCCACTGGACATTGCTTTTGTAGGGCGGGGCGTAGGTGCCTTTGTAGGTCGGGAAGGGGAAGAGGAAGGTGTCGTAGAGCCCGTAGCCGAGACGCGCGAAGGTGCGGCCGACGCCGCGCACGATGCCGTAGCTGAAGGCGGCGTTGTTGCCGTCGAAGTAGTTGACCGACATCATGGAGTTCGGCAATTCGGTGATGCCGAAGGCGATGTTGCCGATGCCGCGGCCGAGTTTGCGGGTCGGACCCCACTCGGAGGAAGGCGGTTGCTGGATGTCGGCGTGCGCGAGCGAGACCAGAAGGGCGGCGGCGGCCAAGGCGGGGAGGACTTTCATGGTGGGGCTTTTATAGGTCCGGCCGCGCCGGTTGGCAAGGGCGAAGGGGAGGCCTTAATCGCCCAGTTCCACGCTCCAGCATCCCACATCGACGAAATGCCGCCACGTGTCGTGCACCTGCGAGGAATAGGTCAGGTGGATGAAGGGACGCCAGCGGGGCCGTTTTGGCTCCTTGAGCAGTCTCATGTCGGCCTCGTGCGGGAGTCGGTTGCCTTTGCGCGTGTTGCACGGGATGCACGAGCAGACGACGTTCTCCCAGCTGGTCTGGCCGCCGCGCTGCCGCGGCATGACGTGGTCCAGGTTCAGTTCCTGCCGGTCGAGGCGCCGCGCGCAATACTGGCAGGTGTGGTTGTCGCGCTCGTAGATGTTCTGGCGCGTGAATTTCACTTCCTTGCTCGGCAGGCGGTCGAAGGTGAGGAGAACCACCACGGTCGGCACGCGGATGTCGAAACGCACGGACTGGACCATGTCCGCCCCGGGTTCGGCCTGCGAAAAATCGTGCCAGCTCCCGAAGTCGTGGGTCAGGTAATTATTCCCGGCGTCGCGCCAGACCACATTGGCGTGGCCCTGGTAGAGCAGGGTGAAGGCGCGGCGGACGCTGCAGACATTGACTGCCTGCCACAGCCGGTTGAGAACCAGCACATGCCTGTCGAGCAGCGACTCCATGGGTGGTGTGGGCGGCACGGGGATCCGGCCGGACCTCAGTAAGTTAGCTTCCGGGCGTTTTCCTGTCAACGGGACGCCCGGCAGGCCCTCGCGGAGCCATATTGCAATTCGCGGTTCTTTCCGTATCTTTCAAGGTTCGATGAATCCGGCACGTCTTGTGGCAATCCTGGTGGCTTTGGTCGCCGGAATCGCGCCGTTGTCCGCCCAAGACGATCCCTCCGGCGCCTTTTTCGCCGCTTACCAGGAATACCAGCGGGCCGAGCGCCTCGAGCGCGAGGGCCGCAACGATGATGCCATCGCCAAGTTCCGTTACGTGGCGGCGCAACTCGGCCAGATCAAATCGCAGCATCCCGACTGGCAACCGCTGGTCGTCGATTTTCGTCTGCGCAAGACCTCGGAAGCGGTTCTGCGCCTCGAAGGTTCGCTGGCCTCGCCCACCCTGGGACCGCCGCCCGATCTCGCCGCACCGGTCGACGAAGACATCCTGCCGCCGGTCACCGGTCAGCGCCGCATCGCTGCTCCGTCCGGCCCCACCATTTCCATCGCGCCCCCCGGCGAAACCGACTCAACTCCGGCCGCCCCCGCGGAGATTGCCGCCCCCGCGCCCGCGCCGTCCGGCGCCGAAGTCGAGACCCTGCAGCGTCGCCTGGCCATGGAGCAGGAACGCAACGCCGAATTGCAGACCCGCCTCCAGCAGGGCGAGGCCGAGTTGACCAACGTCAGCATGGAGCTGGAGAAGACCAAAGTGTCCGTGGTCGACCTGACCGCGCGCCTGCGCACGGCCGAAGAATCCGGTGCCGCGCCGGCGGAGGCTCCGGCGGCGGACGGAGCTTCGCGCGAGGAACTCGACCGGCTGAGCGGGGTGGCCAAGGAACTGGAGGAAACCCTGGCCGCGGCCGGCGAGGAGAAAGCCCAGTTGTCCGAACGCATGGCCGAGAGCACCAAGCAGATCGAAGAACTCACGTCCCAACTTTCCGCGGCCCAAGGCGAGGCGGAAAAAGCCAAAGCCGAGCTGGCCGGTGTCCAAGGCGAAATCGATGCCGCCCGCACCGCAGCCGAGCAGGCCAAATCCCGTGCCGGCGAGTTGGAGACCGAGCGCGACACCGCCCGCCGCGAAGCCGAAGAGGCGCGGGGCGAAGTGCAGACCCTGACCGTGCGGGTCACCGAACTCGAGGAGGAGCGGGCCCAGTTGATCGCCGCGCGCGACACCGCGCAGCAGGAAGCGGCCGAGGCCAAAACTGCGCTGGAAAAAAGCGCCGACCTCATCGAGGCGAACAAGCAGCTCGAGGTCAAACTGGCCGACGCGGCCTCGCGCATCTCCGGGATGGAAAGCGATGCCGCCGAAAAAACCGCGCTCGTCGCCTCGCTCAATGCCGACCTCGACAAGGTGCGCGAGGAACTGGCCGGGGCCCAGGCCAAGCTTCAGGACGACCGGGAGCGCTTCGACAAACTCCAGGCCGTCAACGAACAACTCCTCAAGGAATACGACCAGGTCACCGGCGAACTGGCCGCGGTCAAACTCGGCGACGTCGGCTCCGCCGAGGGTAAACTTGTCCAGCAGGAGAACGAAGTCCTCCGCGGCATCATCATGCGCCAGATCAAAGAGCAGGCGCGCCGCGAGCAGGCCTACCGCCTCGCGCAGGAGGAAATGGAGCGCCTTGAAATCCGCTCGGACACGCTCAACGACAAAATCAACGAGCTGGCCAAACCCACCCTCCAGCTGACCGCCGCCGAGCAGGAAATGCTCAAACGCCCGCCCGTCACCCTCCTCGAGACCGAAGAGGCCAAGGTCTCCGGCCGGGTCGAAATGACCAAGCCGCAGACCGATGAATCCGCACCGGGGACCGGCGAAGCCGCGTCCGCCGACCCCTCCATGGCCGCATCCGGCGCGGAGGAAACACCCGCCGTCGCTCCCGCCCCGCCGCCAGAGCGCGCCGGGGAGACCGCGGCCATCGTGGCCGAGGCGCGCGAAGCGTTCGTGCAGGGCGACTTCGCCAAGGCCGAAGGGCTTTATCAGAAATTCGTCGATCTGGAGCCGTCCAACGTCGTGGCCCTGGCCAACCTCGGCGTCGCCCAGTTCCGCCAAGGCAAGCTCACCGCCGCGCAACTGGCCCTCGAGCGCGCCATCAAGTCCGACCCGAACGATGCGTTCAGTCTGACCACGCTCGGTGCGGTCATGATCGAGCAGAACCGCATCGAGGATGCCATCGGCTACCTCGAGCGGGCCAACGACGCGCGGGGCGACGACGCCATCACCCTCAACTACCTCGGCGTGGCTTCGAGCCAGCTCGGGCAGTTCGGCAAGGCCGAGCAATCCCTGCGGCGGGCCATCACGGTCAGACCCGAATACGCCGAAGCGCACTTCAATCTCGCGGTCATTTATGCCACGGCCAAACCGCCTTCCATCGCGCTGGCCAAGCGCCACTACGAGAAAGCCCTGGAGCTCGGTTCGAGCCCGGACCAGCGCCTGGCCGCCATGCTGCAGTCGGCCCCGGGCAGCTGAGCATCCGCCCTACCGGCGCGGGCAGCCCGCGACAAAAACGGCCATGCGCTCCATGGCGATTTTGATTTGTTCGAGGGACGTGGCGTAGCTGCAACGGACAAAGCCCTCGCCGTCCTTGCCGAAAGCGGTGCCGGGAACGACCGCCACTTTCTGCTCCTCGAGGAGACGCAGGGAAAAATCGCGGCTGGTCAAGCCGGTCGGACGGATGTCGGCGAAGACGTAAAACGCCCCGCGCGGCGTGGGGCAGGGGAGGCCCATCTCGTTGAGCGCCGACACGATGTAGTTGCGGCGCAGTTCGTATTTCTCCCGCATGTGCGCCACCGCGGCGTCCCCGTGCTCGAGGGCTTCGATCGCCGCGTCCTGTGTCGTAATCGGCGCGCAAAGGATGGCGTATTGGTGGATCTTCATCATCGCCTCGATGAGCGGGGCGGGCGCGCAGGCGTAGCCGATGCGGAAGCCGGTCATGGCCCAGCCTTTGCTCAGACCGTGGAGGAAGACGGTGCGCTCGCGCATGCCGGGCAATGTGGCGATCGAAACGTGTTCCGCGCCATCGTAAGTTAGCTCGGCGTAGATTTCGTCGGAAAGGACGATCAGGTCATGCTTCACGCACAGTGCGGCGATTGGTTCGAGCGCCTCGCGCGGCATGGTCGCGCCGGTGGGGTTGGTCGGAAAATTAAGCAGGAGGATTTTCGATTTGGGCGTGATCCGCTTGGCCAACTCGTCGGCGCGGAGCTGGAAGTTGTCCCTTTCATGGACCGGCACGGACACCGCTTTGCCGTGGGCGAGGGTCACGCTCGGGTTGTAGCTCACGTAGCAGGGCTCGTGGTAGAGCACCTCGTCGCCGGGATTGAGCAGGGCGCGCAAGGCGATGTCGATCGCCTCGGAGACGCCGACCGAAACCAGCACTTCTGACGGGGCGTGGTAGCCAATATGGAACTTGCGCTCCACGTAGTTGGCGATCGCTTCGCGCAGCTTGGGCAGTCCGAGGTTCGAGGTGTAGCCGGTGCGGCCTTTCTCGAGGGAGAAGAGCGCGGCCTCGCGGATGTGCCAGGGAGTGACGAAGTCCGGCTCGCCGATGCCGAGCGAGATGACATCGTGCATCGACTGCACGATTTCGAAGAAATCGCGGATGCCCGAGCGCGGGATGTCGCGCACGTGCGCGGCAATTTTGTCTTCCATGGACGCCGGGGTGTTACGGGCTGACCGCGAGCCGGTCCTCCGGCACGTCGGCGGTGAAGAGCGCGCCGTTTTCCTTGTAGGTCTTGAGGCGGAACAGCGTGGCGGTGGAAATGACCGACTCGATGGTGCTCAGCTTTTCCGAAACGAAGCTGGCCACCTCGCGCAGGCTGGTGCCCTCCACGACGACGAGCAAATCGTAGCCGCCGCTGATCAGGTAGCAACTGACCACCTGGTCGAACTTGGCGATGCGCTGGGCGATGCGGTCGAACCCGCCGCCGCGTTCCGGCGTGATACGGACCTCGATGAAAGCGGTGACCGTGTTCTGGTCCAGCCGCTCGCGGTCCACGATCGCCTGGTAGCCGCGGATGACGCCATCCTTCTCGAGGGCGGCGATGCGGGAGTTGACCTCCGTGACCGGGAGGTTCAGTTGACGCGCAAGGTCCTCGCGGGACACGGTGGCGTCCTGTTGCAGGAGTCGGAGCAGGGTTTCCATGAAAACGCCGCCAAGTATGGGCCTGCGGAC
>CAZEYV010000139.1:0-4575 GCA_964516705.1 uncultured Chthoniobacter sp. | reverse complement strand
GAGCGGAAACCTGGGTCTACCTGCGTTCGTCCGCCCACCAACTCATCGCCCGCGTCCCCCACGCCGAACCGCGCACCGATATCGGACACACCCTGCGCTTCACCGCCGATCTTTCCCGCGCCCGCTTTTTCGATCCGACCACGGGCGCCGGCCTGTGACTCAACGCGAGGTCCGCCCTGGCGGACGCCCGACTTTCGGCGTCTTCGCGAAAGCCGGATTGAACAACTTGCGGTATTGCCCCGGCGACATGCCGGTCAGGCGCGTGAAGACAAGCACTAGGCGGGCCTCGCTGCGGAAACCGCTCTCGCGGGCCACATGACTCTGCTTCTCCGCGCCCTCGACCAGCAACCGCTTCGCCTGCTCGACGCGCAGTCGCGTGATCTCCTCCGCCGCGACATCGGCACGTCGGCAACTGAATTCTCGACAGCAGCTACGAACGTTCGGGGGCGCTGTATCTGCGCCTCAACACCATCCTCACCGAGTTCCTGACTCTCCATCCCGGCGCGCCAGCCCTCTATGTCTCGGTCATCCGTTCCCCGCTCAAAGCGGCCAACGGGCAGGCGTTCGCCGTCGACGAGCTGAACTACATGATGGAGAACTTGGCTGCCTCCGAACCGGACCTGCATTTCGTGGACATCAACCAGGTTCTGGTTGATGCGGACGGCAACGCGCTCGAACCCGGACTCTTCACCTCCGACAACAACCATCTCACGGCGACCGGCTACGAGCGTATCAACCAAGTCATCCGGCCCGCCGTGCTGGAGATGTGGGACGCAACGCGCCGCTGACCGGGCCGCCGCGGATTGCCGTTGAACCGCCATGTCGCTCCAGCAGTTCGAAAGCGTCGAGGCCCAAGCCCCCGACCGTCCGGCCCGTTTGCCCGACCCTGATGCCCTGCCGCGTCGCTTCCTGCACATGGCCGCGTTGCGCGGGCTGGGCTACTCCCTGCGCGCCATCGGCCGGAATTACGGGGTCAGCCCGCAAGCCGTCTCCGTCATGCTGACGCGGCACAAAAAGCTCTTGCGCGCCGCCCGGAGCGGCACCGGGATGGAAAGTCTGTCGCCGCGGGCGGTCAACGTCCTCGGCCGGCTGCGCATCAGCGGCCGAACAGAGGCCATCGCCGATGTCTACGCGGCCGCCCCCGAGCACCCCGCACTCTTTTTGCAGACCGCCGGACTGACACCGGATTTCCGCCAAGCCGTCGAAAAACGAGTCGCCGGACCGCTTTCTTGGTGGCACTGATGAACAGTGGCGTTCGCAACGCCAACCGCAACTTCAGCCCGAACTTATGAACCGACCCAAACCACGCTGCAACCTCATCTTGCTTTTCCGGCTGCCCATGGCCGCCCTCCTGCTCCTCTTCGGAGCGATCCAAACCGTGTCGGCGCAGGAGGACGGTGCCACCTCCGCGGAAGCGCGGGCCAAAGCCGCCTGGCTTTGGGAATACTTCCGGGAAAATCCGCCCGCGCCGGACAAACTTGCGGAAATTTCCACGCTTTACCGGCAACTCGACCTCGAAGGCGCCGAAGCTTGCGACGGTCTGGCCTTCGCCACCCTCGCCGTGTGGCAGGACAAGGGTCCGGACCAAGCTGCGCGTCTCGCCGCCGCACTTTCCGAGGCCCATGCCGCCCGCCGCGCGGCGGCGCGCGAGCGGCCGGTCACCACGGAAGAATCAGCGGAAGCACGGTCGAAAATCTGCTACCTCTTCGACCACTTCGTCGAAACCGGACCAGCCCGCTCGAAAGTGCCGGTGCTTGTCGAAATGTATACCCGCCTGACGACGTATGACCGCTCGGCCGTGGATAGCCGCCTCACCGCCCAAGTCGGGAGCCTGCGCGACACCGACGCGGCCCGCGCCGACGAATTGCAGGCTATCCTCGAAACCATGCAGCAAGAGGGCGAGACCGTTGTCCTCCCCGCGGCGGCCTCCGGCGGCGCCGCGGCCGAACCGAAAGCATTCACCCCCTCCACCGACCAATGGCCGGCCCTGCAAGCCAATCTTATCCTCGGCACGCAGGCCATCGGCGGGCCCTACCAGTTTTCCGACCGGCCATATCTGCTCGAGGTGGCGCATGAGATCGCCGCGATGGGCTCGAACCTCATCAAGTTCAACGCCGTTTTCGAGGGTGCCCCCTACAACATGGCCAAGGAGGAAGGCATCGAGAGCCTGTCGGACCTCTTCGAAAAACATTCCGTTTACCGCGAACTGATGACCATGCCGTTCACTTATTTCCACATCTGGACTTACCCGGCCGTGGAGACGAAATGGCAGGACGGCCTCGATGAGGCGGAGGAAAAAGCGCTCTACGACGAACTGAGGGATTTCGCCGCCTACCTGCTCGCGAAATACAACGGCACCGGCAAGCAATTCTACCTCGGCCACTGGGAAGGCGACTGGTATCTGTCCGGCGCCACCGATCCCAAGGTCGATCCCACCCCGGAACGCATCGCCGCTTTCACCCGCTACCTCCAGACGCGGCAGCGCGCCGTGGACGACGCGCGCCGCGAGACGCCGCATGAAAATGTCGCGATCTTCAACTATGTCGAAGTCAACCAGGTGGTCAAAGGACTCGACGGGACGCGTCCGACCGTGACCAATGCCGTGCTGGAAAAGGTCAACCCCGACTTCGTTTCCTACTCCTGCTATGACGTTCTGGCCGAGCCCGACCGTGCGGCGGCCCTGCACCGTGCCCTCGACGAGATCGAAGCGAAACTTTCGCCGAAGGACGGCATCGAGGGGAAAAGGGTCTTTGTCGGCGAATTCGCGGTCAAAGCCTCGCTGACCGGCTTCGACGGGGAGAAGCACGCCGCGGCCAACCGCGAATTCCTCCGCGCCATCGTCGAGTGGGGCTGCCCCTTCGCCCTCTACTGGCAGTTTTACTGCAACGAGCGGAACCCGGACCACGCCCTCGGCCAAGAAGGCTACTGGCTGGTCGATGCGCGCAACGAAAAAACACCGCTCTACGAATTTTTCCGCGATTATTACCGGGAGTTGCGCGAGTTCATCGAGCGGGAGACCGCCGGCGGGAAGAGTCCGGACAACGAGGCCATCCGCGCCGAGGCCCTGCGCATTCTTCGGCCGTCATGAACCGGCGCTCCCTCGCCGCCCACGGCCTCGATCCCGACCGCCTCGCCGGATTGATTCCCCTGACCGGCCAGATGATCACCCATTTCCGCGTGCGCCAGGAACGCGGTCTTCCGGGCACCCAGCCGGTGGTCGACGAAATGGCCCCGCTCTACCACGTGCGGAAAGACGCCCCGCCCGTGCTGCTCATCACCGGTGACCGGGAACTTGAAATGCTCGGACGTTACGAGGAGAACGCCTACTTTGCCCGCATGATGAAAGTCGCGGGCCATCCGCGCACCGAATTGATCGAAATCCAGGGGCACGACCACGGCGAAGTCATCCCCGCGGCCAACCGCCTGCTGCTGCGGCGCGTGGCCGGGGGAAACAACAAGGACACGCCGGCCCGGTAGCAGCGCAACCGCGCACCCCGCCGGCTCTGGGGTCAGGGCCGGGCGTCCGCCTCCCGTGCTTCCTTCTCCCGTCGCCCCATCGGCATGGCGTCGATCCGGGCGAACACCTCCGCCAGCGGCACCGCTGCCTCCCAGGCAACTTTCACTTCCCCGTCGCGTCCGATCAGAAGCATCCGCCACTCCGCGGTGCGCAGGCCGGGAGAAAGGCCGGCAATAACGTCGGCAGGCACCGCTTTCCCGTCCGGGAGCGGAACTTCGGGATTACCGTCGCCCACCCACCGGACAATCAGGACATCGCGGAGCGCCAAACCTTCCAGGTCCGCGGACAGAGCCGCCTCCTGCTGCCGGAGTCGCGCATCATCCGGCGAAGCCGCGCGCACGAGAAGAACGCGGCGGCCATCGCGCCAATCCTCCCACTCACCGGCTCGGGCACTCATCCATGCGGCGGCAACCATCGACAACAGAAGGAGCGCGCCTCTCATTTCCCGTCATACCACTGCCCCCGACGCCATTGGTGGGCGAAAAGCTCCCGCTCGAGTTCATCGGACATCGGCGGCAGGTCGCCGACCGCGCAGTTGCGCCGCGCTTGGTCAGGGTTGCGCATACCGGCGATCACCGTCGAGACGGCCGCGGGTTTGAGCGCGAACTTCAAGGCGGCAGTGGCCAAGTCCGGTTCGCGGTGGCCGACCACGGCGCGAAGTCTTTCGACCCGCGCCACCGTGCGGGCCAAACGGTCGCCGGCGAAGTAGCGCTGACGGAAGTCATCCCCGAGAAACTCGGTTTCGGCAGTAAATTTCCCGGTGAGCGAGCCTTCATCGAAAGCGACCCGCACGATCACTCCCACCCCGCACCCGGCCGCCAGCGGCAACAGCTCGGCCGCGGGATCTTGTTCGAAAATGTTGTAGATGACCTGCACCGCATCGAGCCACCCGTCCCGCATCAGATCGTTCAGCGCGTTCTGGTCGGGTTCCGGCGTGCTGATGCCGATACCGAGGATTTTCCCTTCGCGTTGCAGCTCGCGCAGCGCCTCCAAGGCTGCGGGATGGCGGTTCCACGCCCGCGTCCATGTGTGAAATTGCAGCAGATCGAGGCACTCCG
>CAZEYV010000138.1:0-2928 GCA_964516705.1 uncultured Chthoniobacter sp. | reverse complement strand
TTGCGTCCGCCGGGACAAACGCAGATCGTGCGGACGCCCGCGGCGTGCAGGGCGGAAAGGACTTCCGCGGCGAGCAGACGGTTGGTTTCGACCGGACTCAAAGCCCGAGATTGCCGCGCGTGGCCGCCAATTTCAACCGCAGTTCCGCCGTCTCGCGTTCGGCCAGGCTGCCGGCCACGATCCCGCATCCGGCGCCGCAGCGCGCGCCGTGGCGGTCCCATTGCACGTTGCGGATGGCCACGAGGCAGCGGGCCGTGCCGTCCGGGAGAAGGAGCCCGAAGGGCGCGGCGAAGCGTCCGCGCGGTTCGCTGTCGAGACCCGGGATGAATGTGCGCCAGTCGCGACGCGGGGCGGTGCCGACTGCCGGGGTGGGGTGGAGGCGCGACACCATTTCGTCGAAGCCGTTGTCTGCGCGGGCCGCGAGACGCAGGTCGGTGCGCAGGTGGGAAAGCATGCCGATGCGCCAGAGCCGCGTGGCCCCGCGGGTCACGGGGCCGAGCGGGGCGAGTTGCGCGGCAAGGTCCTCGAGCACGAGCCGGTGCTCCGCGCGTTCCTTGGGATCGTCGAGCATTTCGTCGGGCGTCGCCCCGGCGCGGGCCGTGCCGGCCACGGCCATGGTGCGGATTTCCACCCCGTCGTCTTCGAAAAGAATTTCCGGCGAGGCCCCGAGCAGGCCGCCCTCCGCATCCCAGCATCCGTAAGGCATGAGCCCGGCCGGCAGGTTGGCCATGGCCCGCAGGGCGCGCGCGCGTTCTTCCGCGCGGAGCGGACCCGGGCTGTGTTCGAAGACCGCGGGCACCGCTTTGTCGATGGCCCCGCGCTGCAAGTCCTCCTGCACGCGGTCGAAGACACGCCGGAAGGCGCCCTCGTCGAAGGCCTTCCAGCCGCGCGCGGACTCCGCACCGGCCAATTGCTGGGCCAGCGCATCGGGCGGCACGGCGGCGCACGACGGATAAATGCGCCACGGTCGCGGATCGGAGAGCAGGAAATCCGGCGCGTAGAATGACGGTTGCCGCGGATCGGGGCGCGCGGACTTCTCCGGTTCGCCCCACGCGATGAACCAGCGGTCCTCGGACCACGCGAAGACCGCGCCGGTTTGCAGGAGCGAACGGACGTTGTCCGCGGACGGCGCCGAGCGCCGCACCCAAACGGCGGCACCGGCCGGGGCGGCCGGTTGGGAGATGGTGGTCATGACGAGACGTTACGACCGTCGCGGCGGACAGGGATTCGCGGGGCCTCAGCCGCGCAACCGGCGTTCGGCTTCCAGCCAGTCGCTTTGCGCATCGCCGGGCAGCCCGAGATGCCGGCGGCGTTCGGCGAGATAATAGGCCTTGAGGGCGATGTCCTCGGTCGTGACCGAGCCGATCACGCCGATGACTTCGGTTTTGCCGGCGGTGCGGCGCGTCACAACGCGGGGCGGGGTGGCGGCGGCGGCGCGCCGGCGGGCGGCGACCGGACGGCGCGGGGCGGCGCTTTTCTTCTTGGCGGCGGCGGACTTCTTGGCGGACTTTGGCATGGTTTCGGTTTCGGGTTCGCCACCGAGTAAACCCACGCCAGCCGGACGGGGCCAAGTTTTTTCGGCTTTTCCCGCGGGGCGACAGGTTTAGGCTGCGGGTGTGGGTATTTCCTTGGGCGAGTTTTTCCTCCGCTGGTTCGTCACCGCGGTGGCGGTCTTTGTCGCCGCGTGGATCGTCCCGGGCATCCAATACACGAGCTTCACGGGACTGGCTTTCGCCTCGCTTCTCCTCGGCATCATCAACGCCCTGGTCCGGCCGGTGCTTCTCATCCTCTGCCTGCCCCTGATTCTGGTCACCATGGGCCTCTTCATCCTGATCCTCAACGCGCTCCTCCTCTGGTTCGTCTCCGGCATCCTGCCGGGCAGCTCTTTCACCGTGGCCGGGTTCTGGGCCGCGTTCTGGGGGGCGCTGGTCATCAGCGTGGTCAGCTGGATCCTCAGCGCTTTTTTCCGCGGCAGCGACGGACGCATCTATCCGCTCACCCATCACACCGTGATCAAGCAGGCGCGCGGACGCACGCTGAACTGACATGATCCCCGCGGGTTTGCGGCGCTGGCTCGGCGGCGGGCGCACCGGAGTGAAGGTCTGCGGTGTGACGCGCGAAGAGGATGCGCTCGCGGCCGTCGATGCCGGGGTCGATGCGCTGGGATTCAATTTCTATGACAAATCCAAGCGCGCCGTGCGTTTGCGTGACATCGCCGGGTGGATCGGACGCCTGCCGGTGGACATCGGCCGGGTCGCGGTGGTGGTGCAACCGGATGAGGATCTTTTGCGCGGGCTGCGCGACTCGGGCCTTTTCCACGCCCTGCAATTCCACGGCGGCGAGCCGGCGGACTTCTGCGCGCGCTGGGGCGGGGATTTTTATGTCAAAGCCTGCCCGGTTTCCGACCATGCCTCCTCGACCGAGGCATCGCTCGACCCCGGGCCCTGCCTCCTCCTCGACGCCCATGCTCCCGGTGTGTTCGGCGGGACCGGCCGAATCATCGACTGGTCGCTGGCCGCCGCAGTCGTGCGGTCGGCGCAGCGTCCGGTCGTGCTTTCCGGCGGCCTCCATCCCGGCAATGCCGCCGCCGCCATCGCCTCGGTGCGGCCTGCGGCGGTCGATACGGCCAGCGGGGTCGAATCCGCACCGGGGATCAAGGACGCGGAGAAGATGAGGGCCCTCGTCGAAGCGGTGCGCGCGGCGGATACGCGTTAACAACACCTTTTCATATCGATTCCCCGCTTCCCCGGCGCTTATGCATGGCGTCGACTTAGCCCCATGTGCCGCCGCGTTATCCTTCCGGTTGTTTTGCTCGCGGCCACGGCCATGGCCGGTTGCGCCGGACCCAAGACGCTGAAGAAGCGCGACTTCACTTCGGTGCGGTCCGGCGAAGCGGCCGCGCTTTCCAAGAAACTGCGCCAGCCGACC
>CAZEYV010000137.1:0-7155 GCA_964516705.1 uncultured Chthoniobacter sp. | reverse complement strand
CAGGGCGCGCAGTCCGGCGGCGGCGTGGCCGCCCCCATCGCGGCCAAAATTCTCGCGGACGCTTTCAAGCTCGAGGAAGGCGACCCTCTGGAGATCGCTTCGCTCGTCCCGGCCAAAGGAAGCTTCCAGCACGTTTCCAGCGTCGACTTCGGCCGCGCCGTCCCCGCCGCTCTCGCCGCGGCCCCGCCCGGTGAAGCGGGCACCGCCTCCTCCGAGGGCCCCCCGCGCGGCGCGGCGGCTCCCACCGTGCGTCCGGCCGCCGATACCGAAGGCCGCGTCGCGCAGAAAAAGCCCAATATCTTCCAGCGAATTTTCGGAGGCCTCGGCCAAAAGAAGGAGAAGAAACCTTCACCGCAGCGCCGCTGACCAAAAACCAACCTGTTTAAACCATGATCGAAAAAGTCAAAAAACTCCTGGGTCTCCCCACCAAATCCGGTGGCGGCATCCGTCTCATCGTCAACGCCGAAAAACTCGAGAAACGCGTGGCCGTGCTCGAGGACGGACAACTCGAGGAATACAACGTCGAGCGCGTCTCGGACCGGAACATCGTCGGTTCGATCTACAAGGGCCGCGTCAAAAATATCGAACAGGGGCTCAAGGCCATGTTCGTCGACATCGGCTTCGAAAAGAACGCTTTCCTCCACTTCTGGGACGCCATCCCCGCCGCCCTCGACAGCGGCATCGAGGAGGTGCGCCGCACCAACAACAAGAAGCTGCCCAAGAAAATCACGGCCAAGGATATCCCGACCATCTACCCGCCAGGCTCGGACATCATGGTGCAGGTGAGCAAAGGTCCCATCGGGACGAAAGGCCCGCGCATCACGACCAATGTCAGCATGCCCGGACGCTACCTCGTCCTCATGCCCTACAGCCCGCAGTGCGGAATCTCCCGCAAGATCGACGATCCGAAGGAACGCGAGCGCCTGCGCAAAATTCTCAACGAATTGGAAATTCCCGACGGCATGGGCGTCATCATCCGCACGGTCGGCGCCGGACAACGCTCGCGCTTTTTTGTCCGCGACCTGCACCTCCTCCTCGAGCGGTGGAACGATATCGAGAAAAACATGGAGTCGCAGCGCTCGCCCTACCAACTCTTCGAGGAACCCGACCTCGTGGAGCGCACCGTGCGCGACTTCCTCACCGAGGAAGTCGACGCCGTCATCTGCGACGACCTCCCTTCGGTCGAACGCATGCAGGAATTGGTCGCCCAAGTCTCCCCGCGTTCGAAAAAGCGCATCCAATTCTACCAGGAAGAACAGCACATCTTCGACAAATACGGGGTCAACAAGCAGATCGAGAAAGCCTTCCACCGCCAGGTCTGGCTCCCCTGCGGCGGCTACATCGTCATCGATGAAACCGAGGCCCTCATCTCGGTGGACGTCAACACCGGACGCAACAAGGGCGGCAAGGATGTCGAGCGCACCATCGCGCAGACCAACCTCGAGGCGGCCGACGAGATCGCCCGCCAGATGCGCCTGCGCAACATCGGCGGACTCATCGTGGCCGACTTCATCGACATGAAATCGCGCAAGGACCAGCAGGCCGTCTACCAGCTCATGCGCCAGCGCCTCAAGCGCGACAAGGCCCGCACCCATGTCCTGCCCATCTCGCAGCTCGGACTCATGGAGATGACCCGCCAGCGCGCCGCCGAAAGCATGCGCATGTCGCAATTCGACCCCTGCCCATATTGCGAAGGCCGCGGGCTGATCAAGAACACCATGACCATGAGCGTCGAGCTGCAACGCGCCCTCCACGGCGTGATGCGCAAAAACATCGACACCATCCACGAGATCAAAGTGGTGGTGAATCCGGACCTCCTCAACCGCCTCCGCACGGAGGACGAGGAACTGCTCGTCGATATCGAACGCCGTTACGGCGGACGCCTCTCCTTCAAGCCCGACCCGACCTTGCACCGCGAGAAATTCATCATCACCGATGCCAACACGGGCGAGGAACTGAAAGCCTGACCCGCTGCCAGTCACTGTAGCGGCGCCGTCCCCGGCGACGAATGGTCACGTTATCGGCGCCCGGGGCGGCGCCGCTACAGGTTATTCCACATCGTCTCCCGCCGGCACCTCCCGCTCGCCCGCCATCTCGATCGTGCCCGCGTCGAACGCCGTGATATCGGCCAGGTTGGCGATCGAATATTCTTCCACGCTTGCCCCGTCGCCCTGGAAAAACCGCGCGGTGCCCGGCGTCGGACCTTCCACCATCATGACGCGGCCGTAGCCCGCTTCCCCCGAGATCCGGAGCAACGGCAAGCCGTCCGTCGTGGCCAGGCCCGTGCCGCTGCCATCGGCCACCGCCCTCAAGGTCAGACTCCGCGGAACCGAGGAATCCAAAGGATTCTCCGCCACCTCGATGGTCAATTCCTCGGGCAGGGCGTTCGATGAAGCGGACAAAACCCCGTCGGCCCAACCGAAGTCCGCACAGCGCGTGATCTTCTTGTCGAAAACAAACTCCCATCCGCCCGCTTCTTTGCGCCGGATGGCCACGGAACGCCGTGTCTCCTCGCCGGCCAGCAGCGCGAGGAAATAATCCTTCTCCGTCGTGCCCGTGACCGAGACAAGCTTGCCGTCCTCCGGCCGGGGGAACCACTCGGCCAAACGCCCCTCGTCCGGATTGTATTGCGCCACACCCGTGGACCCGTCGGCCCGCTCTTCGAGGATCCAGAAGGTGTTGCCCGGCCCGGGGGAAACACCGCGGACTTTCGCCCCGGCAGGCATTTCCACCCGCGACCACCCGGCTTGCCAGCGCCAGACCGACCCGTCCTCGCCGGCCGCCACCGCGCCCTGATCGAGCAGGGCCAGGGACGTCAACGGCACCGGAAAATCGGCGGCCTCACCCTGCGAGGCAAAGTCCGGCATCCGGTAGAATCGCACGCGCCCCGCCTCGAGCAGAGCCAGACGATCATTCCGCGCCGCCACCGCGATGATCCCCGCCGCCTCGACCGGCCATGCGATCTCCGCGCCATCGGCCAATCCCGCCGCACGCACCTTGCCGTCGAGGAGGAGGAACGCGGTTGTTTCGGACACCGCCAATTGCGCGACGGAAGCGGCTTGGGTCCGCGACTCGCTGTTCATCGTGCGCCAGCGCGCCTCGCTCTCCGGCGAATACCGGATCAACGCCCCCTGCGCGCCGGCCAGTCGCGCGGCGAGCAGGATGTCCCCGCCGGACAGCAGCTGCTGGGCAGCGACCGAGACGATGCGCGGCGAATCGGCGCTCTCGATCCAGTCGTTGAAGTGGAACGCCTCGCCCGCCACCTCCACATTGCCGACGACAAAACCCCGGGCGGCATAGGTTCCCGCCGGAACCGGCCGGCCTTGGTCGTCGAGACCGTCCCACCCGGTCGAAAGCCCGTTCAATCCGATCCGGAAACGGTTGAAAGTCCATTCGTCGCAGAGCACGCGGACCAGACGGCCAGTGGCGTCATAGAGACCGAGACTGACCGTGCCCGATGCTCCCGGTGGGACAAAGCGGACTTCCGGGCCGCGCGGAACCGGCGCTTCCGTCACGGGGTCTTCCGCGCGGACGGTCACCGCCGCCACGGCCACGACCAAGGCTAAATGTAGTATCGCCATTCGAGGTCGGGGAAGATGTTGTCACGTTCCCGGCAGGCGGCGAGAAAATCCTTGTCCGGCCGGCCGGCGGCCAAGGTGTCGTGCAGCCGGTTGAACCGCAAAAGATGGTCCCTGGTCCGCCGCGCGGCATAGTCCTTGGCCGTGCCCGTGCGCATGAGAAAGGCCCAGTCGCTCGACTGCGCCAGCAACAACTCGCGCGCCATCTGCTGCAAGGCGTCCTCTTTCCAACCGGCCCGCGTGCGCGCATGGCGCCGGGCCATCTCCGTCATGCGCCGCGCCGCAGCGTGGAGATGCGGATAGATCCACGCGTTCGACTGGTCGAGCCAGACTTCCCAATATCCTTTGTTGCCCCAACTCGACGCGCAGGGTTGCACGACCTGCAGGACTTCGTTGGCCGCGAGATAAGCGGAAGGAGTCGCGAACTCGAAAGTCGTCTGGTCGTAAGCCGCTTTGCGCAGGAAAAGGTCGAGGAACTCCGGGCCTTCGAACCACCAGTGCCCGAACAATTCGGCGTCATAAGGACTGACCACCAACGGATCGAGCGGCATCTCGGCGCAGAGAGGTTCGAATTGCCTCAGGCGGGAAGCCAGGAAATCCGAGGCATGGGCGTCCGCCGCGCCTTCGGCCCACGGACGATGGTAAACCTCCTTGTCACCCGTCCGTCCCGTGATGCGGTGATATTTCAGGCCGGTGAATTTGCGCTGCCCGTCCGCTCCAAGGAACGGACGCAAATAATCCAGCGGGAGGTCGTAGCCGATATCCCGGTAAAAATCCCGGTAAGCCGGATCGCCCGGGTAGCCTTCCTCCTGACTCCAGACCTGGCGGCTCGAGTCGCGGTCGCGCGCGAAAACAGCCGGACCCTCCGGCGTGTAGCAGGGCGCGTGGATGGCGAAACGCGGTTGCGGACGCCCGAACATCAGCCCGTGCGCGTCGAGCACGAACCACTTCAAATCGGCCTCGCGCAAATAGTTTTCCACGCCCGGGAAATACGCGCACTCCGGCAGCCAGATCCCCGCCGGCGGACGGCCGAACAATTTCGTGTGGTAGTCGCGCGCCACCATGATCTGCGCGCGCACCGCCTCCGGATAGCCGGCCATCAGGGGCAGAAATCCGTGCGTCGCCGCGCAGGTGATGATCTCGAGAAACCCCGCGTCCTGCAGTTCACGAAAAGCCGGGATCAACCGCCGGCCGCGCGCCTCGAAATAATCCCGCGCCGCGCCGAAACGGTCGCGGTAAAAACGCGCCAGAGCCTGGAGCTTTTCGTCACCCGCCGTTCGCCGCACTTCGCTCTCGGCCAAGGCAACCGAACGCTCCAGATGCCGCGCCGCGCGCTCCTGCAGCAGCGGATCCTCCATCATGGCGGCCAACGTCGGCGTGATCGACATGGTCAGCCGCACCGGAGCCCGCTCCGCTACCAGACGTTCGAAAATCCGCAGCAACGGAACGTAAGTCTCCGCGATGGCCTCGTAGAACCAGTCCTCCTCGAGAAAGTCGTCGTGCTCCGGGTGACGCACGTAGGGCAAATGCGCATGCAAGAGGAGGACGAACTTTCCCTTCTTCATCTTCGAAGCGGTTACCATCGCCATCACCCTCGGCCACCGCAAGGCGCGTTTCCCACCGCCCCCGGCGGCACTCGTCCGATGTTGTAGCGGCGGTCTATGACCGTCGGACCCTAAGCCCTTTCCGCTTTTCTCCTCCACCACCGCGAAATCCATTGACCCCGCGGTGATTTTCCGTTTCTTGCCCATCGTGCGCCCCTTCCTCATCGCGATCGCCCTCCTGCTGGTCGCCGCCCTTGCCGTCGGTGGATTCTTCGGCTGGCGCTGGGTCGGCGTGTGGCAAACCACCGCTTCGCCGCTGCCGGCTTCCGGCGGATTGTATTTCCCCCGCACCGTGCTCCACGATGTCCCGCACTTTGCCCAAGCCGATCGCCGCTGGGCTTCCGACCCGCTCGGGCCGACCCGCGGTTCGCTCGGCGCCGAGGGCTGCGCCGTGGCCTCCGCCGCCATGGTCCTCGCGTCCTACGGGTCCGACCTCGACCCGGGACGGCTCAACAAGTTCCTGCAAAAAAATGGCGGCTTCACCGAACGCGGCTGGCTCTACTGGGAAAAAGCCTCGGAGTATCCGCCGGTCCTCGCCGAACACGTTTACGAAGACGATGCCTCGCACTTCCTCATCGACTGGAACCTGCTCCGCGGCAATCCGGTCATCGTCCGCCTCCGCTTCCCCGACGGCATCACCCACTTTGTCGTCATCGTCGGCAAACAAGGCTACGAATACCTCGTCCGCGATCCCGGCCCGCGCCACAAGGACGGCCTCTACTACCTGTCCGAGTTCGGCAGTCCGATCGAAGCTCTGCGCTTTTACCGCAGGCTCGATGCGCAGCGCCTGCTCGCTTTTTAGCGGCAGTCCGGGGAATCACCGCGGCCCCGTCCGCCGGCCATTCACGGCACCCGCACCGGCAATCCGGCCGAACGCCAACCGCCGAATCCGCCGGCGTTCACCGCGTTGATTCCTTCCTTGCGCAGCATGCCGGCCACGATTCCCGACCGCGCCCCGCTCGCGCAGTAAACGATGAACTCCTTGCCCTTGTTCTCCTCCAAGACCGCCTTCCATTGCGCGCGGTCCCCGCGCAGGTCACTGAGGGAACAGAGCCGCGCCGGTTCCGCCACGCCGTCGGACCACTCACCCGGCTCGCGCACGTCGATCAACACCGCCGTGCCCGATTTGACCCGGGCGTCGGCCTCGGCCGGGCTGATCGAAGGACCGGCCATGACCCGCTTGACCGCGAACAAAACAATGACCAGCACAAGGAGAAGAAGCAGCGTTTTCATAAAGTATTACTATCTGGTAATATTTGTCTCCGGTCAACCCGGGAATGGGCGGGTTTCCCGCCGCAGGGTTTGCCTGAACGGGTATCGGGCGTTAGATAGGAAAGAAACCCGACCGCCATGCCGCTCCGCTCCTTCCAGTTATTCGTGCTGGCCGTCGCGCTTTCCGCCGGTCCGGTCGGGGCGCAGCAGGAAATCAAGGCCCCCTTCGGCATGCAATGGGGCGAATCCCCGGACCGTATCCGGACGGTAGTGACCAATGCCAAAGCCAAAGTCGTGGAGGAACGCACCTCGGGCAAACGTGAAGTCATGGCGGTCGAGGGCATCGTGCAGGAGGGGCTCAAGCGCACGCTGTTCTATTTCGAGGAGGGCGGACTCAGCGAGGTGGAGCTGCAATACGACCGCGAGGGATGGGACGATGCGCGGGTCGGTTCCTGGGTCAGCACGATCAAAACCCAGGCCGACCGCAAATACGGACCCGGACGCCTCTACGCCGATGAGCAGGGCGATGCCGACGGCGTGCAACACACCCTGCGCGGCTGGCTCTGGCTGCAGAACTTCGTCTCCCTGCGTCTCGTCCACTACACGGCGCAGCAAGGAGAGGAAAAGATGCGCCGCATCAGCCTCCACTACTGCGCGGAGTAATACCAAACACCAAAAGGTCGTGGACTTATCGGGAGAGCGTTTTTGGTAGGGCCCGCTGGCTCAGCGGGCCGCTGCCTTTCTGGTCGATGCGTGCGGTC
>CAZEYV010000136.1:0-3387 GCA_964516705.1 uncultured Chthoniobacter sp. | reverse complement strand
GCGAGGCCATGATGGCGGCCGGCACGATGGTCTGGTTGCCGACCGACGGGAACGACACACCGGACTACATGATTCCGCGGAAGGCTTCGACCAGCGTGGTCCTGCACACCGGTTTCAATGCGAGCATCCGAGGCGGATTCAACGAGTTTGTCGCATTCACTGCCGCGCCCGGGCGCCCGGCGAGCGTGCGGGAGATTTACCGTGCGCTCTTTGACCTCGCGAAGACGAGGCGCCCCGAATATCGCGGCGTGCTCGGTTTGGCCATGCGCGCCGAGATCCACGAAGCCTTCGGGGCGGGCATCACCAAGTCGCCGCTGCTGACCAGTCGTCCGTCCAACGGCAAGATGATCACGGATGCGTCGAACTACGATGAATGGTTCGAGTCGGACAAGACCCCGCGCCATCAAGGAACGACCGCCTTGATTTGCGGGGCCGGCGAGGATCTGACCGCGGATCTTTCACGGATCGACCAAGACCGTTTGCGGCGAATGTTTTACATCAACCCCGCGAACAAGGCCTCGCAGAGCGAGGTGCTGCACAACCACGCGGTGTTCTTCACGGGTGCGCCGGCGCCGGCCGGGACGCGGGACATGGATGTCGAGATGCGGCGGGTGGTCGAGGAAGGAGAGTTCGTCGACATGCGGCATTTGTTGGATCAGACGACGATAAAATCGGCGTTGATTGCGGTGAGTTATGTGCAGGAGGTGCGGGAAGATATCAGGAGGGGTTGAGGGAGGATGTAGCGGCGGTCTATGACCGCCGGAGCATAGACGATTCAAGGCACCGACGGACATAGTCCGCCGCTACAAGCGGGACGATGCTATAAGCGGGACGATTGTTGCGGTGCGCGGTAAAGCGTCACGGTGTGGCCGACGAGGAGGATTTGGCGGGAATTGGTGCGGGTGGCGAGTTCGGCGGCCAAGCCTTTGCGTTCGGATTTGTGGTCGGTGAAGCGGACTTTGACCAGACCGTGATCGGCGAGGGCCTGATCGAGGGCGGAGATGACGGCATCGGTGATAGCGTCATGGCCGACGTGGATGATCGGCTTGAGTTTTTGCGAGCGGGACTTGAGTTCGCGGAGCGTGGGTTCGTTCATGAGCGGAAGCGGAAGAGGGAATAGAAATTGTTCGGGTCGGTGAAGAGGATTTCGCCGCGGTGGAACCCGGCCTCGCGGGCGGCGAGCGGGAAGGGATCGTAGGGACCGTCCATCGCGGCGGCCCACCGCGCCACGTAGCCTTCGCGGGTCTCGCCCTCGTGCAGGATGGGCTCGAAGAGATAGAACGTGCCGCCGGACGCGGTGGCGCGTCGGAGATGCGTCATCATTTCGCGTTTGGTTTCGCGTTCAAGATGGTGGAGCGAGAGGCCGAGGTAGATGACGTCGAACTGTTCTTTGTTGTCCCGCAGGAAGTCGGTGAAGTCGGATTCGTGCAGGGAGCGCGGACATCCCAGTTCCGCGATTTTGTTTGCCGCAAGAGCCACGGCAGGGGCGGAGAAATCGACGCCGGTGTAGGCGCCGATGGTGGTATCGTGTAACGCGGCGGCGGTGAGGTCTGCGTCACCGCAGGCCAGGTCAAGGAAAGTGAAAGGCGCGGTGCGGGCGAGCAACTCGCGCCGCAAGATGGCACCGACTTCACGGTGGTGAAGTGTGTTGTGCTCGATGCAGAGGCGGTAGATTTCCCACTGCGAGAAGAAGGTGTGGACGGGATCAGACATGACGGGCAAAGAGGTCGCCGGGCTGCGGGTCGCCGCGGCCGTGCCACCACGCGGTGAGGATCATGTGCGGCATGGTCAAGGCGCTGAGGCCCCAGAAAATGACGCGGATCATGGCTTGATCGAAAGTGATGGCGCGGGCGAAGAGAAACCATGCCGCCACGCCGAGGGCAACGGTGGCGGCGGTGAAGGGGAGGCTTTCGAGCAGGAGCCAGCGGCGCGCGCGGGCCGCAGACTGCGGGAAGCGGGCCGCGCCGAGGTCGGCGATATGGCGGACGGAATGGACGAAGCAGAAATAAAGCAGAAAGGCGGCGAGCGGGTGGAAGACGGCGAAAATGGCGGTGGTGAGGAGAAGCTCGGCCACTGCGGGGAGCCTGCCTCGGGTCCGTTGCCACAGACGCCAGAGAATGGCCGCGGCGAGGCCAGCAACCCAGAGGTAGCTGACGGGTGTGGTGAGGAGAGCGAGCGCGGCGTCGAGCGCGGCGACGGAGTTCGGGCCGACGAGAAGGGCGAAGAGGTCGCGGGTGGTTTGCGGGTGAAAGACCAGCGGCGCGACGCCGGCGAAGCCGCCGCGGGCGATCACTTCCACCGCACGTTGCGGCCCGTGCAAATCCTCGGTGTCACCGAGTCCGAAGTGGATGATGGCGATGGCGAGAAACCCGAGTAAGGCAACTACGGGCGCCGTGACCCAGACGGCGAGAACGGCGGCGGAGACGACAAGGTAGACACCGATGGCCGCCGCGAGAGCGAGCCATGATCCGCGCGCGGCGCCTTGCACCAGCGCGAGATCGAGAGCGCCGTGGGGCAGTCCGAAGAGAGCCACGGCAAGGGCCAAGACGGCCAGTTGCACGGTGAGCGGAAGCGCCGGAAGCAGAGGCGACAGGGCCAAGGATGCGGCGAGCAAAGCCACCACGAAGAGCGTGTGGCGACGCTGAAAAGCCGGAAACCACGTGCTCATCGCAGGGCGGCGGTGAGAAAAGGTGCGGGAGGCAGGGCACACATGACGCGGAGAATATCGGCGGGCCGGGGTTCGGACTCAAGGAAGCGGACGAGGGCTTCGGGCGGGACGCGGTCGAACATGCGGGAGAAGAATTCGGGGACGCGTTCGGGGTGGCGGTCCATGACGCGGAGGAAGACGCGGTCCATCCATCTGAGAAGCGGGGCTTCGTGGGTGATGTTCGGATCGGGGCGCCCGTGTTGTGACCAGTGGTGCGCCATGCGTTCGCTGGCGCGCTGGATGCGGGAGAAAGCGTAACCGGAGGACGCGCGGATGGCACCGGCGGCGGTTCCCCAGGGGATGATACGGCTTGATTGTTTAACCGCAGAGGACACAGAGGGCGCAGAGGGGAGGAGGCCCATGGGGAGGTTGCCTTCTTCCCGGTGGCGAATTTGCCACTGGGTGGCGGAAAGATGTTTTTGGGCGTAGTGGAGGATTTGTTCGTCGTTGAAAGTGGGGGATTTTCCGCAGGGGACGAGCCAGGTGTCTTCGACGAGGGCGGTTTGTGGGTCGAGGGGGAGGACGTAGAAGAAGCGGATGCCGTCGGGACCGGCGGACTGGAAATCCATGAGGGTCACGGATTCGGGATCGAGGTTGGCTTCGGGGGGGGGCGGGGGGGGGAGGATGGGTAGATAGCGCGGGGGATGGGGCTGCGGCCCCCCGCCCCGCGGCGCCTGCCC
>CAZEYV010000135.1:0-3386 GCA_964516705.1 uncultured Chthoniobacter sp. | reverse complement strand
CGAATCCGTGGTATGCAGTGACGACGTGGACCGAATCGGCGATGTCCGATTTCTACTGCGTGGAGCCTTGGACGGCCTTGCCCGATGCGGTGCACAACGGGCTCGGTTTGCGTTGGCTCAAGCCGGGGAGTCGGGAGACTTTGCGCCTGCGGCTGACGGCGCGGGGTTGGTAGGTTTTTTTCTGGCCGGAGATTTCGGGGGTGCCGCGCTCTTCGATTGCACGTGCGATTTGCCGTTGAAGGTCGCGCCTTCCTCGACGAGGACGCGGGCGGCGTGGATGTCGCCGTGGAGGGTGGAGGAGCTTTTCAGCACGGCGCGTTCCTCGGCGTGCACGTCGCCCTCGACGGTGCCGAAGATGACGACCGCGCGGGCTTGGATACGCGCTTTCACGCTGACGCCTCTGGCGATGGTGACGGTGGAGGGAGACACGATCGCGCCGTCGACCCGGCAGGTCACGGTGCGTTCCCCGGGCAATTTGAGAGTGCCGACGATTTCGATGTCCGGCGGGATCTGTCCGTGTTGCTGCGGCGGGGGCGGACTGGAGACCGGCGGCGCGTCGGCCACGGCCTGAGGTTGCGCCGGCAGCGGGCGGTCGGGCAGCACGGAGGAAATGAGGCGCCACTCGTTCCATCCTTCCTGCCAGCAGTAGTCGTCCGGCAGGAAATCCCCGGTGCCGAGAAAGACGGCGATGTCCTCGGGTTCATGCGGGCCGAAGGTTTGCCCGTTTTTGGTGACGAATAGAGGCATGCAGGTTCCGAATGCGAAACAAACCCGACCTGCTCCCGCTTGGCAATGGTTTTTGCGCGGGGCGCTCCGCTGGCGACCGGCTGCCGGGCCGGCCCGGACTCAGGAGAAAAACTCCCTCGCGCGTTCGAGGAAACCCTTGGCCAGCGGGGTGTTCTGGTCGCCGCAACTGGCGGCAAAGTCCGCGAGTTTGCCGCGCTGCTCGGCGGTCAGCCTGGTCGGCACCTCGACGGCCACACGGACGAGGAGTTGTCCCTGACCGTTGCCGCGCAGGTGGGGCATGCCTTTGCCGCGGAGTTTGAAGACGGTCCCGCTCTGCGTGCCGGCGGGAATTTTGACCGAGGCCTTGCCGTCGAGGGTGGGGACGTTGATTTCCCCGCCGAGTGCGGCGGTGGCGAAGGCGACGGGGATTTCGCAGTGGAGATCGTCGCCGTCGCGCAAGAAGACGGAGTGCTCGCGGACGTGGATGACGACATAGAGGTCGCCGGCCGGTGCGCCCCGCAGGCCGGCCTCGCCATGACCGCCCGAGCGGAGGCGGGAACCGTCCTCGATGCCGGCGGGGATCTTCAGTTTGATGCGCGAGGTGACTTCGGCGCGACCCTCGCCGCGGCAGACTTTGCAGGGGTGGTCGAACATCTGTCCCCCGCCGTGGCAACGCGGACACGGCTGGGCGACCTGGAAAAATCCGCGCGAGGCGATGACTTGGCCGCGTCCGCGGCAGGTCGGGCAGGTGTGCAAGCGCGCGCCGGGTCCCGCGCCGGACCCACCGCAGGACGAGCAACGACCGGTCATGCGCAGCTCGATTTCTTTTTCCACCCCGCGGGCGGCTTCCTCGAGTTTGATTTCCAGGTCGTAGCGCAGGTCGGCTCCCCGGCCCGGCTCGGCCGCTCCGGCCCCGCCGCCGAAGAAATGCTCGAAGATGCCGCCGCCGCCCGCGCCGAAGACTTCGCGGAAAAGATCGAAAGGGTCGTGGAATCCGCCGCCGGACCCGGCGCCTTGGAACGCAGCGTAGCCGTAGCGGTCGTAGGCGGCGCGTTTCTCGGGGTCGATGAGGATATCATAGGCCTGCGAGATTTCTTTGAAGTGCTCTTCGGCCTCCGCGTCGCCCGGATTGCGGTCCGGGTGGTATTTCATGGCCAGTTTGCGGTAGGCGCTCTTGAGTTCCTCCGCGCTGGCGCCGCGGGGGACCCCGAGCAGTTCGTAGGCGTCCTGACGATGACGGGACGGCATGGGAACGGCTACTTGGCGGGCCCTTGGGAGACGATGACGCTGGCCGGCCGGAGCAACCGGTCACGCAGCTTGTAGCCGCGCCGGGTTTGCCGCAGCACGCCGTTCTCGCCGATCTGGTCGTCCGCTTCCGAGCCGACCGCTTCCATCACATTGGGATCAAACTCGGCGCCTTCCGTCGGGATTTCCTCCAGGCCGGCGGAGGAAAGGAAGTCGCGGAACTGGCGCGAGACCATGTCGAGGCCCTGCAGGATGGCGGCGGCATCGGGCGCGGAGCGTGCGGCCGAGAGTCCGAGTTCGAAGTTGTCGAGCACGGGCAGGAGATTCTCGAGGAGCGAGGAGTTGGCGTAACGGATGGCCTCCTCCTTCTCGCGCGCCGCGCGTTTGCGGAAGTTGTCGAAGTCGGCGGCCGTCCGCATGGCGAGGTCACGGAATTTCCCGGCCTCCGCCGCGGGATCCGGGGCGGCTTCCGCGACGGGCTCGGCGCCCGTCGGTTCCGGTGCGGGCGGAGGATCGGCGTGGTGTTTCTTGTTCATAATTTGAAAATGGAGATCAGCGTGATGTCGTCGTATTGCGGCGTTTCCCCGGCGAACTCCCGCAGTTCATCGGCGATGTTCCGCACCGTGGCTTCGGCGCCCTTCGGGGCGTTGGCTTGGACGGCTTGAGTCAGCCGGGCTACGCCGAACTCGGCATCGTGCCGGTCGAGGGCCTCGGTCGCACCGTCCGTGTAAAGCAGGATACCGTCCCCGCGGGCCAAAGTCACGGTCTCGTCGCACACGACCCTATCGAACACGTCCCCGCTGTCAACGCCGGCCGCCATGCCCGGGGGAAGCAGCGGCGCGACTTCGCGTCCGGCCGCGCGATAAAGCAAGGGCGGATCGTGGCCCGCGCGGGCCATGGTGATGTCCCCGGACCGCGTGTCGAGAATGACATAAAGCATGCTGACAAACATGTCCTCCTTGATGTCGGGGTAGAGTTGGCGGTTGACGCGGCGGAGGGCCTCGGCGGCGGAGCGGCAACCGGGCGCGGCGCCGCGCATCATGGTGCGGCACATGCCGGTGATGAGGGCGGCGGGGATGCCTTTGCCCGAGACGTCGGCGATGACGATGCCCCAGCGGTGCTCGTCGATCCGGAGGTAGTCGAAGTAGTCGCCGCTGACGTGGTGCGCCGGGATGTTGAGGCCGCTGATTTCGTAGCCGGCGATGTCGGGCGAGCGTGCGGGGAGAAGGATGCTTTGGATGTCGCGGGCCGTCTGGATGTCGCTGTCGAGGCGCTTTTTCTCGCCGGCTTCGAGGTAGACGGCTTCGCTGAACAGGGCGAAGGCGGACTGGCCGGCGATGGCTTTGAACACGGCGAGGTCTTCGGGCCCGAACGCGGACGCCATCGGGCCGTTGACCACGGCGAGCACGCCGAGG
>CAZEYV010000134.1:0-14957 GCA_964516705.1 uncultured Chthoniobacter sp. | reverse complement strand
TTGCCCCTCAGACCCGGTCCCAACACGAGGCAGGCATAGGCTTGTTTCCGGCCGCCGTTGTCGACGAACCCGACCAACCAACCCATGTCGAAGTCCGCGTCCGAGGACGGCCCGTCCGCCGCGCCGCGCAAGCCGCTGCCGGTCTTGCCATGGAGCACGCCGCGTTCTGTCGCACCAAGCTTCATCACCTCCGTCAACTGCGCCACCGAGTCCGACCGCACCGGCAACTGCCCGTTGAGCATCCGGCAAATCATCCGGGCCTGTTCCCGCGGAGTGATCATGATCGTCCCCTGCCCGGCACGCGGCAGCCAGAAGGCGTCCGGACGCCCGCACTGGTCCTTGTTCCCGTAATCGAGCTTTTCCAGCCATGCCTGCATCCGCTCCGGACCGATCTTCCGCGCGAGTTCCTGGAACGCCGGCACGCACGACACCGCAAACGCCGACCGCCAGGTCTGGTCCTCATTCCACCCCGGAAAATCCCGCATTTCCCCGTCCCATTTCCACAATGTTTCGTCCGGATTCCCCACCATCCCCTCCTCCAAACCGATCAACGAATTCCAGATTTTGAAGGTCGAACAAGGACCGAACGCGGTGTCCGCCGTCTCCTCCGACCCGAACACCGTCTCCGTGCCGTCCGCGCAGTCACGCAGGACCAAGACCCCGTCGGCCCCGCCGAAGGCCGCGCTGACCGTCTCCGCGGTGATTTCCGCCCGTGCCGGCCCGCCGGCCGAGAGCAGCAGGCAAGCCGTGAGCTGCATCGCAACGCGGCGCCGATGGCAACACCCATTCATGTCGGCGCACTTTCTGCGTTCGACAACGCCGGGTCAAGGACACCCGTCACCGCGTGTCCGGCGCCTGCAACCCGACCAGACCGCCGGCGTAACCGGTCATCTCGAGGTAGCCGCGGCCGCGCACAGGCTGTCCCTTGCGTGTCCCGGCGGCCCGCACCGCACCTTCCCAATAGGCGATCGGTCGCAGCACCAACTCCTGCCCGTCCAGCGCGGCGGCCAACTCCAATTCCAGACCGAGCTTCGGCACGCGCAACCGCCACTCAATGGGATACATGCCACCCGTATCCGGACTCCGCCACGTCCGGCCCGGCACGAGTTCGAAGTCCGCATTTTTCACCGGCGTGCTCTTGCCCTTTTCGTCGATCCACGTCCCGTGCGAATGCCCATCGCGACCGCCGTCCTTCAGACGGATCTGGAAGAGCATCAATTCCGTGTTGTCCTCGAATTGCAGACTCAACCAATCCCACCCCGTCTGGTTCTCCGTCAGTTGATTCGTTGCCCACTCCTGGTCAAACCACGACCACCCTCGCACCGCCATCTGGCTTCCGCCGATAGTCACCGTGCCTTTCGCCGCCAGCCGCGTGAGCGAATAGTAGTGCGACGCACGGCCCTCGCCCGCCGATTTCTGACTCACGCCGTTCTCGCCGTGGAACACCGGTTCTTTCGCGGCGGTGAGATCGAGCGCCAAGGCAAAGTCCCCGTCCTCCGCCTCGAGCCGGAAGCGTCCAGGGCCGGTCAGACGCAGCGTCCAGCCGTCGATCCACGCGACCCGTTCGCCGTCGGAAAATCCGGCTTCGCCGAACGAACCGCGCGACACCTTCTGGGCAAAACGAAATTCGCCGGCCGACACATCGGTCAGCGCGAAATGAGCCAGCTTGATGTCGTCCACGGCAAAGCGGGTCTGCGCATCGTCCCCGCGCCGCACACCCTGACGGAAAAAAGTCAGCTGGAAACCCAACTCCCGGCCGTCCTCCGCCGTGAGGCTCCCCGTGAAATACCACCACTCGGTCTTGAAATCCGGATGGGCGAAATGATCACGGGGGAATTCGTATTTCCAACCCGGCAGGGACAGCGCCCACGGCGGTTCCTGCGCCCCGGCCGCGAGGACCGACAGCAGGATGAGGCCTGCACTAATAAAGGAACGATTCACGCGGGGGTTCGACCTCCTCGATTTTTTCCAGCTCCAGACTCGGTTCGAGCACGCCGCCGTTGTCTTCGAAGCGGGCGATGCCGGTGATGCGCACCCAGCCCATGCGGGGCACCGAGACCGGTTGGCCGGTCACCTTGATGCCCAACGGACGCGCATCGGCCGCGCAGCACACGACGAACATGCGCACCAGATCGAATCCCCCCTCCGACCCGCCGCGCGGCGGCACGTATTGACCGACGATCGACACCCGCTGGTTTTCGAATTCCCCGCGCAAGCCCGGTTCCTGCGCGGCAAAGAGCAAGTCGAGCGTCTCCACCTGGATGGAACCATCCGGACCACGGGTGAAATATTCCACTCCCTCGTCCTGATTCTGGTCCCACGTGGCATCGACAGCGTCGATCTTTTCGTCCCAGGCCGGCGCGTCGTCCCAGTTTCCCCCCGACATGCCGGCCGAAGGCAGCTGCGAGATGTCGGTGACGATCCCCCGGTTCATGACCATGGCTTCGCCGAACTGGCTCGGGGAAATGAAGGCCGCCGCGCTTAGCGGGAGAAGAAGAACAAGAAAAGCCAATGCGGCGCCGGCGGACAAACGGCTCCGCGGCCCGTCGCCGTGGTCGTGATGGCCCCCGCAGTCATGACACCCCGCATCGCTTTCGCGCGAAGCCCACCACCACAAGACGGCCAGAACCAGCAATCCCGCCCCCGCGACCAGGACATAAGGGTGGAACTGGGGATGCAGATACGAGGCGATGCGGCCGCTCCACCAAAAATAGAACAAGGTTCCGCCCCAGAGGAGGAGGGTGACCAGCGTGAGAATCCTCTTCATCAGCCGCGGAAGTTCGGAATAGGCAGGAACACGCAGAACACGAAAACCAGGATAGCGAGGCCCGCGACAAGGAAAACAATGAAGCGCTTCCGGAAAACCAGCCCGTAAATGAAGATCAGCTTCAAGTCCACCACGGGACCGAAGACCATGAAGGCGAGCTTCGAGGCCGAGGGGAAAGCGGTGAAGGTCGCCGCGACAAAGGCATCCGATGTGCTGCAAAGCGAAAGCAACGAGGCCAGCGCCATCATGCTGCCCACGGCCAAGGCGCGGTCCTCGGCCAGCGGCATGATCAACTGCTGGTTCACGCTGGTGTTGAAAAGCGTTGCCACCGCGGCACCGAGCACGAAGAACACCGTGACATCAAGGAAGTCCCCCGTGGCCGCGCGCACCGCCGCGGCCGCTTTTTCCCTCCCACCGCGGTGGTCATGGTGCTCGTCTTGACCGTCCGCAGCCGCCGGGACGGCCAAATCCGGACGCAGGACAAAGCTGCGGCGCAGGAAATAGACCACGCCCGCCATGATCACGGCCACCGCGAAGGACAGACCGATGCGGCAGAGCATCATCTCCAGCGGTCCCTGGCCACGGAAGGCCGCAAAAGTGCTGACCGCCACGATGGGGTTCACCACCGGGGCGGCGAGCATGTAAGACATCGCATTGGAAAGCGGCAGACCTTTCCGGAGGAGACGGCGGATGACCACCACGATGCCGCACTCGCACATCGGCAGGACGGCGCCGAGCACCCCGCCCATCAGGATGCCGGCCGCGGCATTGCCGGGCAAAATCCGGGCCAGCACGCGCGGCGGAAGGAAGACGTCGATCAGCCCGCTCAACACCACGCCGGCCAGAATGAACGGCACGCCCTCGAGAACGACGCTGAGGAAGGCATAAGCGAAGTCCGGCAAACTGAACCAGAACCAGTGATCCATCGGGCCCTGCAGTTGTAATGAGATTGGCCACAAAGGCAAACGGCCAGTGGTGAAAGATGGCCCGTGAACTCCCCCGCAGCGACAAGGAGATGTCACCGGGGCCTTGCCGGACCGGCCGGACCGGTTTATGTTTTCCCGACGACCGCCAAGCGCGGTCGCCCAAACCATTATGCACATCCCGCTCGCCTCGCGCATCCCTTGGGACCGCGTCAATTGGACCACCAGTATCTTTCTGGCCGTGATCAACACCCTGGCCGTCACCGCCGTGCCCCTTTACCTCTGGCACTACGGTCTCGACTGGTTGCAATTCGGTCTCTTTCTTTTCTTTTACATCGCCACCGGCCTGAGCATCACCCTCGGCTACCACCGGCTTTTCTCCCACCTCTCCTTCAAGGCGAAAAAGCCGGTCAAAATGGCCACGCTCCTTTTCGGCGCCTGCGCATTCGAGAATTCGGCCCTCGACTGGTGCTCGGACCACCGCAAGCACCACAAGCACGTCGATCATGACGATGATCCCTACGACATCTCGAAGGGCTTCATGTGGGCCCACATCGGCTGGCTGCTCTTCAAACTCGGCCCCGAAATGCCGATGGACAATGTCAATGACCTCAAGCGCGATCCGCTCGTCATGTGGCAGCACAAATGGTGCATCCCCCTGGCCTTCGTCCTCGGCTTCGGTGTCCCCGCCCTGCTCGGCTTCCTCTGGAACGGGGCGGCTGGCGCGCTCGGAGGTTTCCTTCTCGCCGGTGTCTTCCGCGTTTTCGCGGTCCAGCACAGCACGTTCTTCATCAACTCGCTTTGCCACACGGTCGGACGCCAGCCTTATTCCGCCCGCTGCAGCGCGCGCGACAGCGCCGTCATGGCCCTCTTCACCTTCGGCGAGGGCTACCACAACTACCACCACGAGTTCCAGCACGACTACCGCAACGGCGTGAAGCGCACGAACTTCGATCCGACCAAGTGGACGATCTGGACGCTGGAAAAATGCGGACTGGTCAGCGACTTGCGCCGCGTGCCCGACGAAAAAATCCTGCTCGCCGAGATGAACGAGGCCCGGCGCCGCGCCGCCCTCAAGACCGGGCACCACGAGAGCATCGCCGCCGTTTTCGGGCAGCAAATGCACGACATGTTCCATCAACTGAGCGAACGCCTCGCCGCCAACTATGCCGCGCTGGAAAAAGCCACGACGGAAAAAGTCGAGATCTCGCGGCACAGGATCGAGGTCTGGCGCCGCGAAACCCGCGAGTTCACCGCCCTGCTCAGCGACCTCGAGCGCCGTTTGCCTGCGGCGGCCTGATCCGGCTCCGCTCCCTCAGATCTCTACCGGCACACCGGGGGCGGGAATGACCACCTCGGTGTGCGGACAAACCTTCGGGACCTCGCGGGCGAACCACGCCACAGCCGGCGGATCGCCGTGCACGAGGAGGAGCTTTTTCGGCCGGGCGCGTTTGACATAGTCCAGCAACCCGTCGCGCGTGGCGTGTGCGCTCAGCGTGAATTCATCCAGCTTGCACCGCCGGCGAACCGGACGCCGCCGCGGATCGAGCGAGACCTCGTCGCCTTCCCGGGCCGCGCGCAGTCTCCCCGCGGGTGACTTCGGGTCCGAATAGCCGACGAACATGCAATGCGCCTCGGGGTTTTCGAGGATTTTCGGGGCGAGAACGTTGGACAAGGTGTTTTCCGTCATCATCCCGCTGGAAATGGCGTAAACCGTGCGCGGGAGGACGGGCAACTGGGCGATATCGCGACCGCCGACCACCTCCATGGGCAGGCACTCGGCGAGCTTCAGATCTCCGTGCCGCCGCGGGGCCTTGCCGCGCAGACGGTCCGTTACCGCCGTGACTTTCGCGCTGAGACCCCCGACATAAAGCCCGAACCCGCCGCGCAAGGCGCCGCTCTTTTTCGCCTCGTAGAGCAGAGCCAGCAGCTCCTGGGTCTTCCCGAGGGCGAAGACCGGGATGAGCACCGGGCCGCCCGCCTCGAGCGCGCCTTGCAAGGTGGACAAGAAACGCTGCTCCTCGGTTTTGCGCGTCATGCCGTCCGGCACCGGACTGTCTCCTCGCGTCGTCTCCATGATCAGCACATCGATGTCGTCCGTCGGGAACTTCGCCCCACGCATTAGCGTCTGGTCCTCGAAATTGACGTCTCCCGTGTAAAAGACCCGCTTGCCCTCGGCCTGCAGCAAAAGCCCGGTGGAGCCGAGGATGTGGCCGGCATCGAAAAACTCTCCCGTGACATCCTCCCCGAGCCCGAACCGCTCCGACAACCGGGCGATTTGCCACCGGTCCATGCCCGTTTCGATTTCGCGGTGCGAGAACAGCGGCAGGTCCGGCGCGGCCAACTCTTCGCGCTGGCGCATCATCACACTGACCGAATTGTGCAGCATGACCTCCGACAACCCGGCCGTGGCCTCGCTCATGAAGACGGGTGCACCGGGCGACTCACGCATGGCCAGCGGCAGGCACCCGACGTGGTCCTGGTGCGCATGCGTCAGCACCATGGCATCGAAGCCGCGCCCGCCGAGCAGGGAAAAATCCGGGGTCGCCAGCTTCCCCGTCTCCCGTGGATGCATGCCGGCATCGAGGAGGACGCGGGACTTGGCCGATTCCAACAGGTAGCAATTGGCCCCGATTTCCTCGGCACGGGTCAGGTTGGTGAATTTCATGGCGCTACTTTCCGAGCCAGCCGGCCGAATGTCCGGCCCGGCCGAGCAACAAAGCAACCAGCAGCGTCAACGATGTCGGCAGGAACGGCAAGACCACTCTCGTGCTGCCAAACACGCCCAAAGCGGCGAGCGTGAAAAGCATCAGCGTGAAGAGTCCGGCCAGAACCGCCGCCGCGTTGGCCCGCCGAGCCGGACCGAGCGCGAGGCCCGCCGCGGCGAGGGCCGTGAGCAGCGGATACCACCACCCGGGGAGAAGAAACAGACGGTTCCCCCGCACCGCCTCCCAGGCCTCCGTCCATTGCTCGGCCGGCGTGACCGGAACCATTCCCTCGCCGGCCACGCGCGTGACATCGGACGTGGCCGGAGCCAACACCATGACATGACCGCGCAAGGCCGACGTCCCGCCCTCGCGCTCGAACGCCTCCGCCGCCACCAGCACTTCGTTCATGGTCATGACCTGCGCGCGGCCGGCCGGAAAAAACCGTGCGGCGCCGCGCCCGTCGAGGACCAACCGGGCGTCCGGACCGTCCAAAGACGGCGGTTGCGCGCTCAACTCGGACCACCTCCAGCCGTTCGCCACTGCCCAGGCCAAGGTGAGAAAGGACGGAACCGCGCGGTCTCCGTTGCGACCGGCGACCAGGATTTCCCGTGGTCCGGCCGATCCGGTCGGCGGCACCAAAAAGCCGCGCGCGAAGCGCCCCGGTCTCCCCGCCAAACCGGGTGCCTCGTCCCACCCGCGTCCGGGTTCACCGCGCAGCGGCGTCCAGCCATTACCGGGAGGAACGGAGAGGGCGAAACCCCCGAACACCGGCATGCCGCCGGCCGCCTCGATCATCCGCGTCGGATCACCGGCCAGTCCGACGATCCCCGCGCCGGCCGCACCGAGCCGCGAAGCCGCCCGCGCGAAGAGGGCCCCGTCGAGCATGGCCATGCGCCCGCTTCCCGCCAACTCGGACGCCTCTTCGTCATAAAGCACCAGCGTGAGGGGCGGCAGATTGCGTTTCCCGCCGGCGTTGGCCGACAACCATGACACAAAGGCGCGCTCCACCGGGTCGAACGTGCCGCGGCCGGCTTCGCGCTGGAGAAAGTAGGCCAGCGCCACGAGCAGGCCCGTCGCGGCAAGGACCGCACCCCGCTTCATACCGCCGCCTCCCGAGACATTTTGTCATAACAGGCGACAAGCACCTCGAGGTGGCGGGCCGGCGTGAATTTTTCGCGCGACACCTCGCGGGCCCGGCGGCCCATCGAGCGGAGGCGCGCCGGGTCGGCCAGCAGGCTTTGCACGGCTTCGCGGAACCCGCGACGCTCGCCGAACGGGACCAGCACGCCGGTCTCGCCGTCAGCCAGCCATTCCCGGATACCCTCGGTGTCGAACGCGACCACCGGCTTTCCGTAAGCCATCGCGCCGAGTCCTTCCAGCCCCAAAGGCTCGTTCCAGCGGACCGGCATGACGACCAAATCGGCCTCGCGGTAGAGCAACGACCATTGCTCCGGGGTGGGCTCCCCGACGACCCGCACCCTGCTGCCCAGAGCCCGGCGGCGCACGTGCGCCTCGAGCATTTCCCGCTCCCCGCCGCCGCCGGCGAAGACCAGTTGCACGTCCCGCGGCAGGTCGCGGATCATCCGCACCGCCATCCAGACGCCCTTTTGCCCGAGCAGGCCGCCGACGTGGAGAATGGTGCGCAGGGAAGACATGCCGGCGTGCTGCGTCGGCAGAGGCACCGGCGCGTAGGGAGGGAGCGTGGTGATTTTTTCCTCCGGAAAACCGTTGGCCACCAACTGGCGCCGCACCGTGGCGCTCATCACCTGGAGTCCGTGGAGGGAACGCAAGGCGGACAGACTCCGGTTGACCGCGCGGTAGCGGACATAATTCAGCGCCGGATTCCACGAGCCGCAGCCGCGCAGGAAGTGCGAGGCGCAGCAGGATCTGCCGTGGGCCCGGTGGCAGGGCGCGGCCGGATGCTCCAAGGTCAGGCGGCGCCCCGAGCAGTAAAAGTCGTGGTTGTGCACGCAACGCACGGTCGGTTTGCGCGCCGCCAGCCAGCCGTCGAGCAGGGTGTTCCCGACGCCGTGCAACTGGATCACGTCCGGCGCGAAATCCTCGAGGATCGCTTCCAGTCGCAGCGCGTTGCGGTCGCGCGGCAACAACCGCCGGTCGAGGTCGTCGTAAAGGTAGCCCGTGCCCTCCAACTGCCCCGCCCCGCGCGCGTGGACCAGCGCGACGTCGTGGCCCGCGGACCGCAGGCGGTGGATGATGTCGACCACCAGGCGGTTCATGCCGCCGCCCGTGGGAAGCGCCGAGCGGTTGAAAAAAAGAATACGCATAAGGGCCTAACCGTGCGATCCGAGCAAGGTCCGCGCGTGGGCCCGCGCCGAATCCGTGTCCTGCCCGCCGAGCATGCGCGCCAGCTCCACCTCGCGCTCCTCCCCGGCCAGTTCGCCGACCGCCGTTTGCGTGCGCCGCCCGTCGAATTCCTTGGTCACCGCGAATTGCCGGTGGGCTGCCGCGGCCACCTGCGGCAGGTGGGTGATGCAAAGAACCTGGTGCGCGCGGGACAAGGTGCGCATTTTTTGTCCGACCTTGACCGCCACCTCCCCGCCCACATTCGCGTCGATTTCGTCGAAGACCAGCAGGGGCACGCCGTCCTGGCCGGCCAGCACGGATTTGAGCGCGAGCATGACACGCGAAATTTCTCCGCTCGAGGCGATGGCCCGCAATGCCTTGGCCGGCTCTCCGGGATTGGGCGCGAATTCGAACTCGGCCAATTCCGCGCCGAGCGCCCGCGGCTCGTCCAACCCCTCCAACCGCACGCCGAATGCCGCTCGGAGAAAACCCAGCTCCCGCAATTCCTTGGTCACCACCTTGGCCAGGGCGGGCGCCGCCTTGGTCCGGGCGGCGGACAGCGCTTTGCCCAGTTTGGTCATCTTGGCCGCCGCGGCGGCCGCGTCTTTTTCCAATGCCCCGATCTTTTCCCCGCGCGTTTCGATGTCCTCGAGGTCGCGCGCCGCTTCTTCGCCGCGCGCCATCACCTCGCCGATCGTTCCCCCGTATTTGCGTTTGAGGGATTGCAGGAGGTCCGCGCGCGCCTCCACGTCCTGCAACGTCGCCGGATCCGCGTCGATCCGCTCCGCGTAGTGGCGCACCTCGTTTTCGAGGTCCGCCACGCGACCCGCGATTTCCTCCAGGGACTCGAGCATCCCGCGCGCGGTGTCATCGAGACGCGCCAACTCCCGCGCCGCCCGCACCGCTTCCGCCAAGGTGCTGCGTACCCCGCCCTCGCCTTCGGCCCCGAGGGCCGATTGCATCTGCGCGCCCAATTCGATGAGTCGCCGGCTGTTTCCGGCGGCGCGCAGGCGGGAAACAACTTCTTCCTCTTCGCCCGCCCGCAGCTTCGCCTCGCCAATCTCCTTGGCTGCGTGGGCCAGAAGATCGCGGCGCAGAGCGGCCTCATGCTCGAGTCCGCGCAGCCGCGCGATCTCCCCGGTCAGGCGTGTCTGCTCGCGGTGCGCCGCGGCGAAGTCCGCGGCCGTCACACCGGCGCCGGCGTAAGCGTCGAGGACGCGCGTCTGGGCCTCGCGCGAAAAAAGCGACTGGTGGTCATGCGGCCCGTGCAGATCGACGAGACGGTCGCCGAGGGCTTTCAGCGCGGACAGCGTGCAGGCCGACCCGTTGAGGAACTGGCGTCCGGCACCGGTGGCCGACAGCGTGCGTTTCAAGAGCAACTCGCCCTCGGCGCAGGGCTCCGCACCCTGCTCCCCGAGCCACGCATCGAGTTCGTGTGCCTCGCCGATTTCGAACACCGCCTCGACCGTGCAGGACTCCGCGCCCGCCCGGATGAGCGATTTGTCGGCCCGTTCGCCGAGGAGCAATTGCAATGCGCCGATGAGCAGCGACTTGCCCGCACCCGTCTCGCCGGTGATGGCCACCAACCCCGCGCCCGGGTGCCAGGTCAGGTCCTCGACCAAGGCGAGGTTGCGGATTCTCAAGGATGCCAGCGTTGCGAGCACGGGGTGCATTATGCAAACGTGGCGGATTCAAGTCATGGCCGAACTTGCAATCACCTTCCTCGGCACCGGAACCTCCCAAGGGGTGCCGTTCGTGGCCTGCGACTGCCCGGTCTGCCGGTCGGACGACCCGCGGGACAAGCGCCTCCGGTCTTCCATCCTGGTCGAGGCGGAGGATGTAACCATCCTCGTCGACACGACCCCCGACCTCCGCGCCCAGGCCCTGCGGGAGAATTTGCGGCGACTCGATGCCGTGATTTTCACCCATTCGCACACCGACCACGTGGCCGGGTTCGACGACCTGCGGCGGTTTTGCGAACTGGCCGACCGCCCCATGCCGGTTTACGCCTCCCCTCACACCATGGCCGACCTCCGGCGGGCTTTTTACTATGCTTTCGACGGACAGCACGCCTTCCGCAACTACGTCCGCCCCGAACCCCACGAAGTCACCGCCCCCTTCGAACTCGGCAGCGTGGAAATCATCCCCGCCGAAGTGCCGCACGGCAAAATGCTCGTTTACGGCTACATTTTCGCGCGCCACGGACGCAAACTCGCGGCCTATTTCAGTGACTGCCACCACGTCCCGCCCGACGTTATCGCCCAAATCCTCGGCATCCCCGTCCTCATCATCGACGCGCTGCGCCACGAACCGCATCCCAGCCACCTCTCCCTACAGGAGGCCCTCGACGTGGCCGCCGCCGCCTCGGCGCAGCGCGCCTACCTCACCCACATCGGGCATGATCTCGGTCACGAGGAGACCGGAAAACTTCTCCCGCCCCACATCCGCCTCGCTCATGACGGCTTGCGCCTCGAAATTTAGCGCCGTCCTGCTCGCGCTCCTGCCCGCCGTTTCGGTGGTCGGGCAAGACGCCGTCCAGCCGGGGCGCGAGGCGGCCGCCACCCTCGTGGTCTACAACGCGCGCGATCCGGAATCGCGGGCCCTGGCCGGTTACTACGCGGAGCGGCGGGGGATTCCCGAAGGACAAGTCATCGGCTTGAAATGCCCGGAGACGGAAGAAATCACCCGCGAAGAATACCGCACGACCATCGAGGAACCCCTGCGCGCACGGTTCGAGCGCGAGGGCTGGTGGAAAGTGGCCGCGGGCCCGGGCGGGATCCGCACCGTAACCGACCAGCGCATCCGCTTCGTCGCGCTGATCCGCGGCATGCCGCTGAAAATCCGCACGACCATCCAACCGCCCGAGCCCGGAGCGTCCCCGCCGCCGCGCCCGAATGGCGGCGACCCGATCACCGGGCATGACGAGGCGGCGGTCGATTCGGAATTGGCCGCGCTCGGCGCCTTCGAGAACGAACTCTTCGGCATCGTGTTCAATCCTTTCTTCCGGCGCTTCGCCCCGGTCGTCGGCTCGGAAGTCACCGGCGGACTCCTGCTCGTCGCCCGTCTAGATGCACCCACCGCGGGTGAGGTGCGACGCATGATCGACGAGTCGCTGCTGGCCGAACGGACCGGTCTTTACGGCTGGGCCTACATTGACCGCCGCAGCATTCCGGAGAGCGGCTACCGCGAGGGCGACGACTGGCTGCAACGCGCGGCGGCCGAATGCTGGAACCACGGCATTCCCGTTATTCTCGACAACAACCCCGCGATCTTTCCGGACGGCTTCGCCGTGACGGATGCGGCGCTTTACTATGGCTGGTATACCGCCACAGCGGGCGGAGCCATGGCCGCAGCGCGCTTCACGCCCGGTGCCGTGGCCGTGCATATCCATTCCTTCAGCGCCGCAAGCCTGCGCAACCCCGCGGCGCACTGGGCCGCTCCGCTCCTCGTCCGCGGCGCCGCCGCGACCATGGGCAATGTCTACGAACCCTACCTCGACCTGACCCCGCACCTCGATATTTTCAATGATCGCCTGCTCGGCGGCTTCACCTTCGCCGAGAGCGCTTACATGTCGCTCAAAGTGCTCTCGTGGATGAGCACCATCGTGGGCGATCCGCTCTACCGGCCGTTCGGCTCCGCGGCGGGCGGCGACTGGCGGTCCGAACCCGATGCCGCCGCAGCCCCGTGGCTCGCATTGCAAAAAGAGCTGCGACAAGGCTCCCGCACCGGCCCGACCCAGATTCTTTATCTCTCGCGCTGGACCCGCGAAAATCCGACCGGCCTCAACTACGAGGCCCTCGGCATGCTGCAAAGTTTCCACGGGGAGCCGCGCGAGGCGCTCCAATCGTTCGAGTCCGCCGGTCCGCTCCACCCCCGCCCCGCCGAGGCATTCCGCACTGTCATCGAGCGCGTCCGCGTCCTGCAGTCCATCGGGGACAAAGCCGCGGCGCTCAAACTGGTCGACCGGACGCTGCAGCGCACCCAACCGCCCGACCGCGCGAAGTTGCTCCAGGATCTCCGCAACGAAATCTCCCCTCCGCCTCCGCCCCCCTCGCCGGCCCCATCGCCGAAAAAGCCGTGACCTCTCTCCGCCGTGCTTACGAGCAAGTCCTGCGCGGCACGAGTGGTCGCGTGGCCGAGGCTCCGCCGGCCCGCGGACCCGAACTCGCCTGGCAGGCGCGATGGTTCTCCGGCGCCTGCGGACGCGAATTCACCGCCGCGTCGGGCCGGCGTATTGCGGTCGCCGATTTCGGTCGCTGGAACCGCGAGGCCGGACCGGACTTCATCGGGGCCGCGGTCCGGATCGACGGGCGCGAACACCGCGGGTCCATCGAGGTGGACCTCGACGCATCCGGCTGGGAGCAACACCGCCACGCCACCAACCCTGCCTACGAGGATGTCGTTCTCCACGTCGTTGTCCACCGCGCGGCCAAACGCCACTTCTCCCGCACCGCATCCCATCGCGATGTCCCGCAGATTTGCCTGGCCGATCACCCCGGTGCGGCCCCGGAATGGCACGGCTCCGCCCCGGCGCGCCCCGGTCGCTGCCTCGCGCCGCTGCGGGAGCTGGCCGGCCCGCAACTCGAGGACCTGCTGGCCGTTGCCGCGCGGCGCCGGTTGGAAGGCAAGGCCGCTTCTTTGCGGGCCATGATGGCGGCGCGCGGACCGGACGCCGCGCTCTACGAGGCGCTGGCCGTCGCCCTCGGATACAAAAACAACAAGCTGCCATTCCAGTTGCTCGCCCAGCGCGTGCCCGTGGCCGTCGCCGCGACCACCCGGGGTGAGCCGCTCCTTTTCGGAATGGCCGGATTTCTCGAGAAACCCGAACCGCCGGCCGGCGCCGCCCGCGCCGAAGCCGCTGCTCTATGGTCCGCCTGGTGGAAACTCCGCGCGGGCCACGCCCACGGGATTCTTCCGCGCGGGGCATGGACAATGACCGGACTGCGCCCCGCCAACCACCCGCTGCGGCGCCTCGCCGCCCTCGCCGCCGCAGCCCAACGGTGGAAATCCGTCCGCGCCGCACTCGAATCCGGCCACCTCGCGCGGCTGGAAAAAGTCCTCGGGACACTTCATCACCCGTTCTGGTCCTTCCACACCACATGGAAAAGTCCGCGCCGCGGCACACCGCTCGCGCTGGTCGGTGCCGACCGTATCCGCGACATCTACGCGAACATCGCTCTGCCGCTGGCGCTCGCGCGGGGCGTGGAACCCGCCTGGCGCGACTTGCCATCCGGACCTCCCAACACCTCCCTGCGCGTGGTCGCCGCCCGCCTGTTCGGCGGCCCCCTCCCGCGCACCTTGCCCAAACGCTTGTTCGTGCACCAAGGACTGCTCCAGATCCATGCCGACTTCTGCCTCCGCGATCATGGCGAATGCTCGCAATGCCGGTTTCCCTCGCTCGTCTCCGGCCTGACCGCTTGACCGCGCGAGCCGGCAAAATATCCTCAAACCCATGAGCCAACCCGTTCCGCCGACCGACCTGACCAAACGCCCGCCCCGCAGCACCCGCACCCGCCTCGGCGGCTACGTCCTGCTTCCCCGCATCATCGACAAATGCCGCGCAGTCCTCGCCGGGACCAATGGCGAATTCAATTACGCCTGCCCGCTCGACATGGAGTTTTTCGAGTTCACCTCCATCGATCCCGCCGACTTGAAAAAGCAGATCGAAGCGGGCCTCGGCGACACCGCGTTGCTCGAGTGGATCCGCGGGAACGCCGGGACCAAACGCAGTCCCCACGAGATCCATCTGTGGTCGCGTTACCAGGAAGACCGCGCGCCGTCGGGTGTCGAGACGCGCGAGTATTTCAACCAGACCCACAAGGACACCGCCCCGGGCCGCGACGATATTTCCACGTGGTTCGACTGGCTCGACCTCGACGACTACGCGTCCTACGGCGGCAAAATCTGACCATGCCGCTCCGCCTTGGCGTCAATATCGACCATGCCGCCACCCTGCGGCAGGCGCGTTACGCGCGTGATCCGGACAGCGCCCTGGTCGAACCCGATCCGGTCGCAGCCGCGCTGGCTGCGGAACAAGCCGGCGCCGACGGCATCACCGCGCATCTGCGCGAGGACCGTCGCCACATGCAGGACCGCGACATCTTCCGGTTGAAGGATGCGATCGGCACCAAGCTCAACCTCGAGATGGGCAACACTGCGGAAATTTTGTCCATCGCCCTGCAAGTCCGGCCCCACGATGCGTGCCTCGTGCCGGAAAGCCGTCAGGAGGTGACGACCGAGGGCGGACTCG
Organism: uncultured Chthoniobacter sp.; assembly: GCA_964516705.1. Lineage (GTDB taxonomy): Bacteria > Verrucomicrobiota > Verrucomicrobiia > Chthoniobacterales > JACTMZ01 > JACTMZ01. The sequence goes on along the minus strand of CAZEYV010000134.1, from coordinate 5 downwards.
ATTGC
>CAZEYV010000133.1:0-4704 GCA_964516705.1 uncultured Chthoniobacter sp. | reverse complement strand
CCAATTGCCGGTCGAGCGCGTCCGCGCCGTCCTCAGGATGATGGCCGCGCTGTCGGCGGGGGTCTCGGCCGATTTGTCCTCGATGAAGTCGCCGAAGCTGGTGTCGTCGCTGTCGCCGACCGGCATCTGCAGGGAAATCGGGGTCTGGGCCATCTTGAGGACGGCGCGGACGCGCTCGACCGGCAATTGGATCTCGTCGGCGATCTCGTCGGGGGACGGTTCGCGTCCGTATTCCTGCACGAGCTGCTTCTGCACGCGGATGAGCTTGTTGATCGTCTCGATCATGTGCACCGGGATGCGGATGGTGCGGGCCTGGTCGGCGATCGAGCGGGTGATGGCCTGGCGGATCCACCACGTGGCGTAGGTGGAGAATTTGTAGCCGCGGCGGTATTCGAATTTTTCCACCGCCTTCATCAGGCCCATGTTGCCTTCCTGGATGAGGTCGAGGAAGGAGAGGCCGCGGTTGGTGTATTTTTTGGCGATGGAAATGACGAGGCGCAGGTTGGCTTCGACCATTTCGGTTTTGGCTTTGTGCGCGGCGCGGTGCCATTTGCGCAGGTCGCCGTAGGAGACTTTGAAAACGTCGGGCGTCATCCACGCGCGGTGGGCGATGTCTTCGATGCGTTTCTCGAGTTCGTGCGCTTTCTTTTTCGCGTCGGGGCTGCGCTTGGCGCGGCCGTTGGCCTTGGTGAATTCCCCGTGGAGATGGACCAGCGTGCGGTTCATGTCCTCGGCGGCCTGCACGAACTCGTCGGTGATCTTCTGCTTGTAGAAAAACTTGGGGTAGTGCGCGCGGATGCCGGCGAGGGCTTTTTCGAAATTTTTCAGGACCTGGCCGGACGGCTTTTTGCTTTTGGCCAGGCCGGCGAACTGGCGGTCGATCTTCTGCGCGGCGGTCTTGATCGTGGCGCAGAGGCGCGGGAGAGCTTTCATGTAGCGCTCGCGGCTCTCGATCTTCTTGTCCATGATGACGCGGTCGAAGCGCTCGCGCTGGTCGAGCAATTTCTGGGCGAGGTCGAGGTGTCCGCGGGCCACGAAGCCCATCCGGCAGACGATGTCCTGCACCTTGATCTCGGCGTCCTCGATGCGTTTGGAAATTTCGACTTCCTGCTCGCGGGTCAGCAACGGGACCTGTCCCATCTGCTTGAGATACATGCGGACGGGGTCGTCGAGGATGTCGAGGCGGCCGTCGGCTTTCTCGTCCTTCTCGGCTTTCTCTTCTTTTTCCTCCTCTTTCCGCGGGGCTTTGTCCGTGTCGATGTCGCTCTGTTCGATGAGTTCGATTTCGACCTCGCGCAGGCGGGTGATGATCTTGTCGATAACGTCCGGATCGTTGACCGCGGAGGGGAGGTTTTCCTCGAGATCGTCGAAGGTCAGGTAGCCCTGATCTTTGGAAAGTTTGATCAACTCGCGGGTTTTTTCCGCGACAAATTTGTCGATGTCGACGGCCGGGGCTTCGGCCGCGGGGGCGTGGGCGCCGTTTTTACCGGCGACGGGTTTGGCCGCCGCGGACTTTTTCTCCGGCGCTTTTTTGGCGGACGCTTTGGGGGCCGGATTTTTGGCCGCGGGTTTCGGCGCGGGTTTTTTCGCGACCGGCTTGTTTGCTTTGGCGGGCGCCGTTTTTTTCTTGGCCACGGGCTTCGCTTTTTTGGGAGCGGGTTTGCGGAGCGGCTTTTTCGGCTTGGCGAATTTGACGGGTTTCTTCTTCGGTTTGGTGGCCATACGGTGTCTGAGTGTCGCGCGGGGCGAGGACGGCTTGCTGGCGCGCCCGCCGGAGTGGTTCAGTGCGACCGTACAAACTGCCCCATCTCCTTCATGATGTCAACAACCTCGGCCTGCAACCGGGCGACCTCGGCGGGGGCGAGTCCGGTCTGGCGGAGGCGGGCGGTCAGGGCGGCCCGGCGGTTCTCGAATTGCTGGCGGCTCAGGTTTTGCAAGGTCTCCCGGGCGATGGCGGCGGGGTCGGACGGCGGGCGCGCGAGCAGGAGGGCGGCAAGGATGGACTGGGCCTCGGGGGTTTGCGCGGCGAGAAAGGACTGGGTGGCGGCGGGGTCGGAGGGTTCGAAGGTGGCGGCGAGGCATTTCTGCAGCAGCCCGAGGCCGGGGCGGCCGGCCAGGACGGCGGTATCCTGCGCGGCGAGCCAGCGGCGGGTTTCGGCGCAGACCAGGGTGGCGTGGAGGAGGAGTTTGATGATCGTGTCGGGTTCCTCGGACGGCGGCGCTTCGTCGGTCTCGTCGGATTCGGGCTCGGCCGCCGTGGCGGCTTTTTTCGGGATGGCGTCGAGGAAGGCTTGGGGCGAGAGGGCAAGGCGGGGTCCGAGGCGGGCGGCGAGGGATTCGCGGGCCACGGCATCGGGGAGGCTGGCGGCGAAGCCGGCGAGTTTGCGGATGAGGGCGGCTTTGGACGACGCGTTGTCGAGTTTCCCGGCCGCGGCGGCTTCATCGAGGGCGAAGTCGAAATAATCGGGCGCGTTATCGACGAGGGTGCGGAAGGCGTCCGCGCCGTTTTTGCGGATGAGCGAATCGGGGTCCTCGCCCGCGGGCAGCGGGGCGACACGCACGCCGAAGCCGGCAGCGAGGAGGATGGGCAGGGAACGTTCCACGGCGGTGCGGCCGGCACGGTCGGAATCGAAGCAGAGCACGGCGGTTTCGGTGTAACGCTTGAGCAGACGCGCTTGCGCGGACGTGAAGGCGGTGCCTTGCGGGGCGACGACGTTTTGCAGTCCGCTTTCGAACACGCGGATGAGGTCGAGTTGTCCCTCGCACACGATGGCGGTTCCGGCATCGGCCAGCGGCCGGCGCGCCTTGTCGAGCCCGTAGAGCGCGCGGCCTTTGCTGAAGAGCGGGGTCTCGGGAGAGTTGACGTATTTGGCCGGATCCTCGGAGGGCGGGAGAACGCGTCCGCTGAAAGCAATGACTTCGCCGTAGTCATTGCGGATGGGAAACATGAGGCGCTGACGGAAACGGTCGGCCAGCGGTTTGTCCTCGCCGCCGTGGAAGAGTCCGCTGGCGCGCAGTTCGTGGTCTTTGAAACCGGCGGCGCGGGCGTGTTTGAGCAGGGCGTCGCGGGTGTCGGGCGCGTAGCCGAGTTGCCAGTTTTTCGCGATGTCGGATGTGATGGCCCGGGATTGCAAATACTCGCGCGCGGCGGCACCGCCGGAAGAACGGAGGAGGTTGGCGTGCAGCCAGTCGGCGGCGAGTTTGTGCAGCTCGAGGAGACGTCCGCGCAATTCGCGCCGCTGGTCATCACCCGGGGCAGAGGCTTCTTCGATGATGGTGATGCCGGCCTTTTGCGCGAGGCGGCGGACGGCGGTGGCGAAGTCGACGCGTTCGTATTCCATGACGAACTTGAAGACGCTGCCGCCCGCGCCGCAGCCGAAGCAGTAGTAGGCCTGTTTTTGCGGGCTGACGTGGAACGAGGGGGATTTTTCGCGATGGAACGGGCAGAGCGCGCGCCAGCTGGTCCCGGCGCGTTTGAGCGGGAAGTAGCCGCCGATGACCTCGACGATGTCGTTGGCCGCGGCGACGCGCTCGATGCTTTCCTCGGCGATGCGGGGCATGGGCGGAGTGTAGCGGAGGGGGCAAACGGGCGCGCGGGAATTCTTCCGATTCGGCTTGTGGGTGGCGCCGGTGCGGGGAAGATCAAAGCCATGAGGTTCATCCTGCTCCTGGCCGTCTTGCTTGCCGCTCCCTGTGCGTGGGCGCAGCAGAAGGACGACAAGTCCGCGGAGGCGCCCCCCGAGGTGAGCAAGCTCGAGGGTGCCATCCCCGAGGGCGCGGTGGTGGTGATCCCGCTCAAGGGTGCGGTCTCGCAGGCGCAGTTCTATTTTCTCCGCCGCATGCTCAAGGCCGGGGAAGCAGCCAATGCTTCGGCCTTCATCCTCGACATGGACACGCCCGGCGGGGAGTTGGGCGCGGCGGTGGAGATCCTGCAGGCCCTGATGAAAGTCGAGGCCCCGACGTTCACTTACGTCGATCCGAACGCCGGTTCGGCCGGTGCCCTCATCGCGCTCGGCACGAAGCAGATCTGGATGGCGCCGGTCAGCGCGATCGGCGCGGCGGCTCCGGTCATGGGCACGGGCGGGGAGATCCCCGAGACGCTCGCGGCCAAAGTCGTGTCATACTATTCGGGCTATTTCCGCAGCGCGGCGCAGAGCAACGGCCACAATCCGGAAATCGCCGAGGCCTTCATCAACAAGGAGAAAGAAGTGAAAGTCGGCGGGAAAGTCATCAACGAGAAGGGCGAGCTCCTGACCATGAGCGCGCAGGAAGCCGCGGAAAGAATCGGCGGCAAGCCGGTGCTGGCCCAAGGCATCGCCGGTTCGGTGGCCGAGTTGGTTCGCGATGCCGGATTGACGGGCCCGGTGGTCGAAGCCGAGCCGAGCGGATTCGAAAAGGCGGCCTTTTACATCACCATGCTCGCGCCGCTCTTCCTGCTCGGTGGCATCATCGGGACGTATATCGAATTCAAATCGCCCGGCTTTGGCGTGCCGGGCGCCATCGCCGCGGTCTGCTTCCTGCTTTTCTTCGCGGGTCACTACGTGGCCGGTCTGACCGGTATGGAAGTGATCGCGTTTTTCGTGCTCGGGTTGTTGCTCGTCCTGATCGAACTTATTTTTATCCCGGGCATCGTGGTGTTGGCGCTGATCGGCACGTTGCTCATGTTCGGATCCTTGCTCTGGGCCATGGTGGACTACTACCCGA
>CAZEYV010000132.1:0-7835 GCA_964516705.1 uncultured Chthoniobacter sp. | reverse complement strand
CCGGGCGAGGAAATAGAACGCGGCAATGGCCCCGGCCGCATTGGCCAGCATGGTGGTCACGCCGGTGGCCCAACCGGCGACCAGTCCGAGCCAGGGGTGATGGTCGATGCGGCTCATCAGCGACGGCCGGAGGCGTTGCGCGATGGCCAGGACCGTGAGCCCGAGGATGACCCAACCGAGCAGGACGATGAAAGCGTGGTCCGGGATCCGCGGCATGAGCCACCACCCGCAGACGATGCCGGCCAGCGACGCGGGCAGAAGCTTGGCCAGATCGGGCCAGTTGGCATGGCGCCGGTAGAACCACACGGCGACAAGGTCGGCGAAGATCAGGAGCGGGAGCAGTGCGCCGGTTGATTCCTTGGCGGGATACAACTGCGCGAAGAGGGAGACGGCGACGATGCCGAGGCCGCCGAATCCGGTCTTGGACAGGCCGACGCAAAAAGCCGCGGCGACGGCGAGGGTCCAGACCCACGGGGAAGAAACATCCGGCATGGGGGGTCAGGAGGGCGACCAGTGCGAGGGCGGCAGACCGGTCTGCTTGCGGAACCAGCGGGCGAAGTAGCTCGGGTCGCTGAAGCCGAGGGACGCGGAAACGGCACCGACGCGGGCGCCGCGTTTGAGTTCGTTCTCCGCGGCGCGGAGCAGTTCGCGGTCGCGCCATTGCCCGAGGGTCAAGCCGCAGGCGCGCCGCACCAGGCGGTTGAGGTAGTCCTTCTGCAGACCGGTGCGCCGCGACAGCTCGCCCGGTCGCGGCCAACGTCCCTCCTCATTGATCCGCCAGACCCGTTGCAGCCGTCCGAGGATGGCCGAACCGGCTGGCGGGGCGGACGATTCGCCGGCGCAAGCGCGGCGGCAGGCGTCGAGGATGAGCAGGGCGGCCCCGCCGGCGGTCAGGTCGAGGTGGCGGCCGTTCTCCGCGGACAAGGCCGCGACCTGCTGCCGCACCGAGGCGAGGGACTCGGCGGAGAGATGTCCGCGGCGGAAGCCGCTGCGCTTCGGCGCGGCGCCGCCGAGGTCGGCCACCAGGCAGATGGCGCGGCGCGGGGCCTGCTCGCGGAATTCATGGATCCGTCCGGGCGGGATGAAGAAGACAGTGCCGGGCCCCGCGGGATAGCGTTGCCGCCCGATGCGCTGCTCGCCGCGGCCGCGCAGGTAGAGAAGCAGTTGGCCGTGCGGGTGGCGGTGCGGCGCGTAGCGTTCAAAGGGCTGGAGGTGGCGGTTGACCCGCAGGGCGCGCACCGACCAGTCCCCGCAGCGCAGCCGTAGGCGGCGCAGGACAATGGGCGCCACGGGGGCGGGCGGGGGTTTTGGCATCAGCACAATAAATAAAGTCGTTTTTGTGCGGAATAAAGCGTTTTCGCCCATGGCCCCGGCCGGGTTCTTGTCGCAAGGTCTTGCTATGTCTCGCCCTGTTATCCTCGTCACCGGCGCAAGCCGCGGCCTCGGCCGCGGGGTGGCGGTCTCCCTGGCCAAGGAGGGTTACGATGTCGCTGTCCATTACGCGAGCAACCGCGCGGCGGCCGATGAAGCGGTGGAGCTTTGCCGCCGAGCCGCCCGGGCGGCAGACCAGAGATTCTTCCCCGTGTCCGCCCAATTGTCATCGGCGTCCGAGCGCCGGGCCTTGATCGACGCGGTGCTTGCGGAATACGGACGTCTGGACGGACTGGTCAACAATGCGGGGATCGCGCCGAAAGTGCGGGCCGACATCACGGAGGCGAACGAGGAAAATTTCGACGAGGTCATCGCGGTCAACTTGCGCGGGCCGTATTTTCTCAGCCAGCTCGCGGCCAAGTGGTGGCTGGCCCACCCCGGCCAGTCGCTGCTCCCCGGGGGATACAAACTTGTTTTCGTCACCTCGATTTCCGTCCACACCGCCTCGGTCAACCGCGGCGAATACTGCATCGCCAAGGCCGGCCTCGCCATGGCGGCGCAATTGTGGTCCGTCCGCCTCGCCGCCGAGGGCGTGCAGGTTTACGAGGTCCGGCCGGGGATCATGAAGACCGATATGACTGCGGGGGTGACCGACAAATACGACAAGTTGATCGCCGGGGGTCTGGTCCCGCAGAGGCGCTGGGGCACGCCGGAGGATGTCGGATCTTCCGTGGCCGCGCTGTGCCGCGGGGATTTCCCCTTCAGCACGGGGAGCGTCATCGACGTGGATGGCGGATTCCAATTGCGGCGGCTCTGAAACCGGCACCTTTTATGATCAAGATCGACCAGACCCTCACGGCAGAGAACCTGGAAAAACCCGCGCGCGATGTCTTCGCCGCATCCGCCCCGAAGATCCGCGCGCTGCAGAAGCGGTGGAAAGACGCGGACGGCACCCCGGTCTTCACGATCGAAGGGCGCTACACCTCGCGCGGTTGGACGGAATGGACGCAGGGGTTCCAATTCGGCGCGGCCATTCTGCAGTTCGATGCCACGGGTGATGAAGACATGCTGCGCATCGGGCGCGAGGGCACGCTCAAGCTGATGGCGCCGCATGTCACGCACACCGGCGTGCACGATCACGGGTTCAACAACGTGAGCACTTACGGAAACCTGCGACGTTTGCTCCGCGAGGGGCGGCTGCCATCCGATGCCTGGGAGGGGCACTTTTACGATCTCGCGCTCAAGGCCAGCGGGGCGGTGCAGGCTTCGCGGTGGACGCAGCTCACCCCGGAACTCGGGTATGTCTATTCGTTCAACGGCCCGCACTCGCTCTTTTCCGACACGATCCGCACGATGCGCGCTTTGGCCGTGGCGCACCTGCTCGGGCACCGGCTGATGGGGGAGAACGACAAGGCGGTGTCGCTGCTCGGGCGCATCATCCAGCATGCGGACACCACCTCGCGTTACAACGTGTATTTCGGCCAGGGCCGCGACATTTACGACCTGCGCGGGCGCGTGGTGCATGAGTCGGTCTTCAACACCAACGACGGCAACTACCGGTGTCCGAGCTCGCAACAGGGCTATTCGCCTTTCACCACGTGGACGCGGGGGCATGCGTGGGTGCTCTGCGGATATCCCGAGCAACTCGAGTTCCTCGAAACGTTGCCGGCCGAGGAATTCAAGCCCTACGGGGGCAAAGAGGCCGTCCTCGCGCGCTTTCTCGAGACGGCCAGGGCGGCCGCCGATTTTTACCTCGAGCACACACCGACCGACGGCATTCCTTACTGGGATACGGGCGCGCCCGGCTTGGTCAGGATGGGCGACTACTTGGACCGCCCGGCCGAGCCGTTCAACGAGCACGAGCCGGTCGACAGTTCCGCCGCGGCCATTTCCGCGCAGGGTCTGTTGCGTCTCGGGCGTTGGCTGGAGAACCACGGCGATGCCGAGGCCGGCCGCCGATACACGGGGGCGGGACTGACCACGGCGCGGACGCTTTTCGCCGAGCCCTACCTGAGCGGCGATCCCGAGCACGAGGGCCTGCTTTTGCACACGGTTTACCACCGTCCGAACGGGTGGGATCACATTCCGTCCGGACGCAAGGTGCCCTGCGGCGAGGCGGCCATGTGGGGTGATTACCACGCGCGCGAGTTGGCGCTTTATCTCCTGCGTCTTTCCGGCAGCGGGCCATACCTCACCTTTTACTCATGATCATCGCCGACCTCGCCAAGATCGACGGCCGCACGTATCCCGCGCGGCGCCGCACGCAAAACCTCGTCGGGGGCATGTCCCCCATCCAGGCGACCAATTTCGCCATGGGCCATGTGACACTCGAACCGGACGGCGGACAGGTCCCGTGGCACAACCAGGATCAGGAGGAGATTTATTTCATCGTCGAAGGCGAGGGGGAGATGTGTCTGGGCGAAGAACGCCGCGCGATCAAAGCAGGCCAGGCGGCTTACATTCCTCCGGGGGTTTTTCACCAACTGACCAACACCGGCTCGACCCCGATGCGCATGATCTATGTCTACGGGCCGGCGGGCGACGTGGCGCACTGGCGCCAGGAACTCGACGGCACGCTGCCCGTCGCCGGCCTCGACGTGCCGGCGCTACCCGCTGGGGCCCATCCCCAGTGCACCACGAAACGGCAATAGAATTATGAAAGAGCACAAAGTCGGCATCATCATGAACGGCGTCACCGGGCGCATGGGGACGAACCAGCACTTGATCCGTTCGATCAAAGCGATCATCGACCAGGGCGGGGTCAAGATCGGCGATGACGAGATCATCATGCCCGATCCGATCCTGGTCGGCCGCAGCGAGGCGAAGCTCGCCGCGTTGGCCGCGCGCACGGGTGTCAAGCGCCACACGACCGATCTTGATGCGGCGCTCAAGGACAAGCACAACATCATCTATTTCGACGCCACGCTGACCGGTCAGCGTCCGGTGGGCGTGCGCAAGGCCATTGCCGCCGGCAAGCACATTTACTGCGAGAAGCCGACCGCCACCACCTCGGCGGAAGCTCTCGCCTTGGCGCGGGAGGTCGAGAAGGCCGGGCTGAAAAACGGCGTGGTCCAGGACAAGCTCTGGCTTCCGGGTCTGCTCAAACTGAAATACCTCGTCGACACCGGCTTCTTCGGCCGGATCCTCTCGGTGCGCGGCGAGTTCGGCTACTGGGTTTTCCCCGGCGAGCACGAGAAGTTGCAGCGTCCGTCGTGGAATTACCGCAAGGAGGATGATGGAGGCATCATTGTCGACATGCTCTGCCACTGGCAATACGTGATCCAGAATCTCTTCGGCGACATCAAGTCGCTCAGCTGTCTCGGGGCCACGCACATCCCGCAGCGTTGGGACGAGAGCGGCAAGCCCTACAAATGCACGGCGGACGATTCCGCTTACGCCACGTTCGAATTGACCAACGGTGTCATCTGCCACTTCAATTCGTCGTGGAGCGTGCGCGTGAAGCGCGACGATTTGCTGACCTTGCAAGTGGACGGCACGGAGGGTTCGGCAGTGGCTGGCCTGCGCAACTGCACGGTGCAGCACGCCGCGGCCACGCCGCGCTGCGTGTGGAATCCGGACATGGACAGCCCGGTCGACTACAAGGACGGTTGGACCACCCAGCCGACCAACGATGTGTTCGACAACGCATTCAAAGTGCAGTGGGAGCTTTTCCTGCGCCATGTGGTCAAGGACGAGCCGTTCCCGTGGTCCCTGCGCGAGGGAGCCAAGGGCGTGCAATTGGCCGAGCTTGGTTTGCAATCGTGGTCCGAGCGCCGCTGGCTTGATGTTCCCGCGCTGAAGTAGGAACCTCCCGCCGTGAGTTTGTTCGACCTGCGTCCGGCTGCCGGGGTCCGCTTCGACGAGATCTCCCTCGGCGAAGTCATGCTCCGTCTCGATCCGGGCGAGGGTCGTATCCGCACGGCCCGGCAGTTTCGCGCGTGGGAGGGCGGGGGCGAATACAATGTGGCGCGCGGGTTGCGCCGCTGTTTTGGTCAGCGCACCGCTCTGATCTCCGCGTTCGCCGACAACGACATCGGGCGGTTGCTCGAGGATTTCATCCTGCAGGGCGGGGTCGACTTGTCGCTGGTCAAGTGGGTGCCCCATGATGGCATCGGTCGCACGGTGCGCAACGGGCTGAATTTCACCGAGCGCGGTTTCGGCGTGCGCGGGGCGGTCGGCGTGTCCGACCGCGGACTCACCGCCGCGTCGCAACTCAAGCCCGGCGATTTCGACTGGGACGATATTTTCGGCCGCCTCGGCACGCGCTGGTTCCACACCGGCGGCATCTTTGCGGCCTTGAGCGAGACCACCGCCGAATTGGTGGTCGAAGCGACAACCAAGGCGCGCGAGCATGGCGTGGTGGTTTCCTACGACCTGAATTACCGTCCGTCTCTCTGGCAATCGATCGGCGGACCGCTCAAGGCCCGCGAGGTCAACCGCCGCATTGCGCGCAATGTCGATGTCATGATCGGCAACGAGGAGGATTTCACCGCCTGTCTCGGGCTCGAGGTCGAAGGAGCCGACGACAATCTGACCAACCTCGAAGTCGGCAACTTCAAGAAGATGATCACGCGCGCCGTCGGGGAGTATCCGAATTTCAAGGCGGTCGCCACAACGTTGCGCGCGGTGCGCAGCGCCACGCTCAACGACTGGGGGGCGATCTGCTGGGCCGGCGGCAAATTCTACGAAGCCAAGCACCGCCCGGGTCTCGAAATCATGGACCGCGTCGGCGGTGGAGACAGTTTTGCCTCGGGGCTCATTTACGGCTTCCTGTCCGGCGCGGATCCGCAGACCGCGGTGGATTACGGCGCCGCGCACGGGGCCTTGGCCATGACCACACCGGGCGATACCTCCATGGCCTCGCTGGCCGAAGTGAAGAAACTCGCGGGGGGTGGCGGGGCGCGGGTTGAACGCTGAAGGATCATGAGCCAACCGCTTTTCGATCCATCCCTCGCCGACAAGGTGTCTGCCGCCGGCGTGGTGGCGGTGCTGGTCATCGACGACGCCACTAACGCCGTGCCGTTGGCGCGCGCTTTGTTGGCCGGCGGGGTCGACGTGATGGAGTTGACCCTGCGCACGCCGGCCGCGCTCGAGGCGCTGCGGGCCATCCGGCGCGAGGTGCCGGCCATGACCGCGGGGATCGGCACGATTTTGACGGTCGGCCAATTGCAGGCCGCGCGGGAAGCCGGGGCGGCTTTCGGTGTTTCCCCTGGTTGCAACCCGCGCCTGTTGGCGGCCGCGCGCGAGGCGGGCTTTTCGTTCGGTCCGGGCATTGCCACGCCGAGTGATGTCGAGGCGGCGCTGGAGCATGGTGCGCAATTGCTCAAGTTTTTCCCCGCCGAGCAACTCGGCGGGCTGTCTTACCTGCGCGCCATGGCCGCGCCTTACGCGCACCTCGGTCTGCGCTACATCCCGTTGGGCGGTCTGACCGCGCTCAATGCGCCCGGTTATCTTGCCGATCCGCTCATCGCGGCGATCGGCGGTTCATGGATCGCGCCGCGCGAGGTCATCAAGGCCCGCGACTGGCCGGCGATCGAATCGAACGCCCGCGCCGCGCGCCGATTGGCAGAACACCGAAGCCCATGACGCCGCGGAACGAAGGTCGCGCCGGGCTGGTCACGGTGACCTTCCGCCAGCTGTCGCCGGAAAAAATCCTCGAGTCCGCCCGAGGGGCCGGGTTGCAAGTGCTCGAGTGGGGCGGGGACGTGCACGTGCCGGCCGGCGACGCCAAGCGGGCCCGCGAAATCGCGGTGCTCACGCGTGAGGCGGGACTGGAGACGGTTTGCTACGGTTCCTACTACCGCGTGGGCCACGAGGGGGATGACGGCAAGCCCGGCTTCGACGACGTGTTGGCCACCGCCGCGGCGCTGGGGGCGCCGTCGATCCGCGTCTGGGCCGGAATCCGCGGGTCCGGCCTGGCGGACGAGGCCTATTTCGCGCGGGTTTGCGATGATGCAAACCGCGTGGCTGACCGGGCGGCGAAGCAAGGTGTGCGCCTCGCTTTCGAATTCCACGACGGGACCTTGAACGACAATGCCGAAGCCGCGGCCAAGTTGCTGGCGGCCCTGCCGCACCCGAACATCGACACCCTGTGGCAACCGCTGGTGTCGTTGGATGCGGAGCAGCAAGACCGCAGCCTGCGGGTCGTCCTGCCGCGCCTCGCGCACGTCCACGTTTTCCACTGGCTGCCGGGCGACCCGATCGAACGTCGTCCCCTGTCCGAGGGGGAAACGCCCTGGCGGGGCTGGTTTGCCACGCTGCACGCGGCCGGTCTTCGTCCGGACAGCTTGCTCGAATTTGTTCCGGGGGATGACCCGGAAATCCTTTCCCGGGAGGCTGCCGTGGTCCGGAGACTGATGGCCTGACCGCGCGCGGGGGCGGGATCAGGTTCCCGCCGGTGGCGCTTCACCGCCGTTGAGGTGCGAGCGGATGATGTGCTCGGCTTCCTCATGGCGACTGCGCCC
>CAZEYV010000131.1:0-14661 GCA_964516705.1 uncultured Chthoniobacter sp. | reverse complement strand
GTGATCAGTCCGCGCTTGCCCAGATTGGCGGCAGCGGTCGTAAAGCGCATCGTGCGGACTGCGCCCGAGGCTTTAATGAACGTGCCGATGTATTCACTGCGTTTGGTGCTGTTTTTCATAACCCCCTTGGCCTCTCGCAGGGGGCTCACCAAATCCATCAGTTTTAGCGCACCATATTTTTCACCATTTTTCGGACGCCATCCATGTTGGCATGGTTTTTGACAGCGCCTCGCAGCACCCGTCAGCTACATCGCTTGTGAGTTTCCTGAACGTCAGCCCGCCAAGTTCTGTTCGCGCGGCACGATTATCCCTTGCCTCTCGGCTTGCTTCGGGGAGGCGGAACTGCGGAGAGCTTAAGCCGCTCGTAAGCTCCGCGCTTCTTGTCTTCGGGATGAGGCTCAACGGCGAGAACCGTGATGTCCCCTTTGTCCGGCCCGTAGGCCCAGAAGATCCGTCCCGCCCCGGGCGTGTTGTTTTCGAGATAGGACTGGAAAATCTTGATCCCGTGCTTGCGGCTCAGGTCGCTGATCTCGTGGGAGGCAAGGCTGTTGTGCCGAGGGTCGGCCGACAAATACCCGAGCACCTTGACCAACTTCTTGAAGAACTTCTCCTCTTCCCTGCCCAAACGCCCCGCCTGCTTCCGCTTAGAGAGATCCTGCCAGAGCGCAGCCATCTCCGGCTGCCCCATGCGAATCGCGAAAGCCACCGTCCTCCTCAGCGCCCGATGAAGGGCGAAAGATCAACGGGGGCGGAAGCCTTGCCCTTCTTGAGGGAGACAGCGGAGGCTTCGAGCATCTGCAGCGTGCGGGGCGGGATCTTGTCAGGCGCCACCAGAACCCGCGGCTCCAACACAAAACTTCCGTTGGAAAGCACCATCACGTGGAAGTGCTTTGTTTTGGCTCCCCGCAGGCTGATGCGGCTCTTGGCGTCCGCGGCGACATCGTAGTTGCGGACGACCGTGACGCTCCTCTTACCTTTCGGCTGTTTGAGTGCTGTGACCATAGTCGCAACATGGTGGGAAATCCCACCCGCGTCAACCCCAAGCTCCACTCGGAACCGTCTGCTTGCTATGCCTCAGAAGTGCGTCAGAGACCGATGCATACACGTCACCCAGCAACCAGATGATCGAACAGACCTTGCTCCAGTGGCACCAGCGCTTCCTGCTCGGCCTTGAAGAAGTCCGCCTTGGTCTTACCCATCGCCTTGCCGCGGCGGGTGTGGCAATCAAAGGCGTAGTCAGGAACCGGCACGTATTCCGGCGCGCTGCGCAGCTCATCGGCCAGCGTATCCGGATCAATGCTGCGCATTTCGTCGTAGACGAAGTTCTGCAAGTGGTCAGCATCACGGCTCTTCTTGGCCGCACAGAGCAGAATCACTGCCTTGGAAATAAAGATGCGGCCGCGGGCGCGGCGACCGGAAAGGTTCGCATTGATCATGGCATACGAGTCATGCAGCGCTTTGATCTCTTGGGTGATGATGCCCCCGCAGTCCTCGGCCGACACGGTGAGGAGGCGTTTCCACACGTAGTGGCCGAAGCCACTGGCCCACAGCTCCAAGGCCCAGTAACCAGCATAAGGAGTTTCCCCGCGCCGGATCGCCTTTTGCATGGCGGAGCTGACCTCGCCGAAGTCGTAGCCTCTGATGGTTCTAAGCCTCATGCCGTGCCCCGTGAGACCGAACATGTCGGGTGTGAATGTGTGCATCCCCTTTGGCCTCTCGCAGGAGTCACACGGAATCCATCAGTTTTTTGCACCATTTTTCGCATCTCAAAAGGGTATCGCGTTAAAGGCACAGAACCTAATTTCCTCGGGGGTGCATTGAGGGTGCGGCATTGACTCGGTGCTGCGCGTATCGCGTAGTAGCACGGTGACACGGAAGAAATTTGCCAAACTCCTGAAGGACTACCGCGAAGGACGCAGGTTCACACAGGAAGATGCGGCTAAGCACCTGGGCGTTTCTTTACGCACGCTTCAGAACTGGGAGATCGCCCGGAACATGCCGAGGGGGTTTGGGCTGCGGGCTTTGGTAGCGAAGCTGGAAAAAGGCAGGAAATAGACCGCGCAACCTGAAGGGCGGGAAAAAGGTCTGGTGAGCGTTCAGCAGAGCGAAAAGCCACTTCCGTTGAGCCATGCCTGCAACTCCCTGAACGCACAAAACTTCCGCACGTTTGTCACCATTTTGTCACCACCATGAAAAAGGCCCGGGAAATCCGGGCCGCGAAATGCTCTTAAGATGTTGGTGGAAAGTTGGTTGCGGGGGCGGGATTTGAACCCGCGATCCCGCGCCTGCGGGATTATGAGCCATGCAACATCTTGAGCTTTTGCAGACCTGCACCGCCTTTTTGACGCTTGAGCAGCTTTTCCAGCTTCCGCGCTTCACCCAAAACCAAAGGACGACTGAGCCAATCGAGAACCCAGGGACCTTTACCGCGGGTCCACGTCGATTCGCCCGAATTATGCTGCGCTATCCGAGCTTCCACATTCTCGGAAACGCCAATGTAGCTGCGTCCGGCGGTGTTCTTGAGGATGTATACCTTGTACATCCGGAAGTGGTTGCGGGGGCGGGATTTGAACCCGCGACCTTCAGGTTATGAGCCTGACGAGCTACCAGGCTGCTCCACCCCGCGATTAAGTGGATAGAATATCCGTGCGGGGCCGGTTGTCAAGCGCGCCGTGGGGCGTATTTGATGATGGCTTCGTCGTTGATCACACCGATGTAGGGCAGATTGCGGAACCGTTCCATATAGTCGAGGCCGTAGCCGACGACGAATTCGTTAGCGATGTCGAACCCGACGTAATCGGCCTCCAACTCGCGCTGGCGCGGGACGTCTTTGCGCAGGAGGACGCAGATCTTCACGCTCGACGGGCTGGTCTCGGCCATGAGTTTGTCGCGGATGGCGTGCAGGGTGTGGCCGCTGTCGAGGATGTCGTCGAGGATGAGCACATGGCGTCCGTGCACATCGGGCAAATGCAGCTGGTTGAACTTGACCGTGCCGGTGGTCGAGGCGCCGTGGTAGCTGGAGACGCTCAGGCAATCGAGCCGCAGGGGCATCTCGAGCCGGCGCAGGAGATCGGCGCCGAACATGAGGCTGCCGTTGAGGACGGCTACGACGGTGAGGTCCTGGCCGGCGTAGTCGGACGCGATCTGCCCGGCCATCTCGTCGAGCCGGCTCATGATGGTCGACTCGTGGAAGAGGATACCGCGGATCTCACTCCGCATCTCGCCGGCGACGCTGGGCATATCGCTACGGCCTACAGGCCGAGCTCCTTGCGCACGTTGGGAAGTTCGCCGGCGGAACCCAGCATCTTGTTCTTGTGCGCGATGAACTTGGCGTATTCCTCGACGAAGATCTTGCCGGGCGGACGGAAGTCGAACTCCGCGGGCTTGTTGTGGAAAAACTCGCGGTGCACGCGCGTCCAGATGAGGCGTCCGTCGGTGTCGATATTGACCTTGGTCACCCCGAGTTTGGCCGCCGGGAGGTATTCGTTCTCGTCGACGCCGCGCGCACTCTCGTCGAGTTTCCCGCCGGCGGCATTGATGCGTTTGACCTCCTCCTGCGGGACGCTGGAGCTGCCGTGCATGACCAGCGGGTAGCCGGGGAGAAGTTGCTGGATTTCCTCGAGGACGTCGAAGTGCAGGCTTTGCTGGCCTTTGAATTTGTAGGCGCCGTGGCTGGTGCCGATGGCGCAAGCCAGCGAATCGCAGCCGGTGCGGACAACGAACTCTTTGGCTTCGGCCGGATTGGTCAGGCAGGCGTGGCCCTCGTCGACGTGGATGTCTTCCTCCACCCCGCCGAGCATGCCGAGTTCGGCTTCGACACTAAGGCCTTTGGCGTGCGCGCGGTCGACGACGCGCTTGGTGATGGCCACGTTTTCGTCGAAAGGCGCGTGACTCGCATCGATCATGACCGAGCTGTAGAAACCCGAGTCGATGCAGTCGTAGCAGGTTTCCTCGTCCCCGTGGTCGAGATGGACGGCAAAGACGGCGTCCGGATACATGGTGTCGGCCGTGCGGATGAGGGCTTCGAGCATGCGCTTGTCGGCGTATTTGCGCGCGCCTTTGGAAAGCTGGATGATGAACGGCGCTTGGCTGTCGATGCAGCCCTGGAACAAACCAAGGGTCTGCTCCATGTTGTTGATGTTGTAGGCGCCGACCGCGTATTTGCCGTAGGCGATTTTGAAGAGTTGGGCTGTCGTGACGATCATACGAACAAGAGATTGAAGCGGCCGGCGGCGCCCGCGGCAAGAAAAAGCCCGCGAAGAGCCGGTCAACGGGCCGCGGCGGGCAGAAGTCGGGCGTGGCGGATGACGATATCGCCGGCGTCGAAGCCGAAGAACGATCCGCTGACCACGATATCCTGCCCGGTCTGGACGAAGGGCGCGGACCCGGTGACATTGCCGGTCGTGTCCGTGGTCCGCATGAGCACCTCGCTGTTGTCACCCGGCACATAGAGCTGCTGGTTGGGCTGCAGGTCTTCGGTTTCGAAGAGGCATTTCACATCGGGACCGGGACCGTCGGCGGTGGAGAGCGTGACGGCCACGGCCGGAGCGCTTTCTGTGGTCATGTCTCCCTGGGCGATCGCCGAGACCGGTCCGGTCACGGTGATCATCTGCCCTTGGTATTTGGTCTGCGCCGCGGCGGCGTCCTCCGAAAATTCGGTGGCGAGTATTTTCCAGTCGACCGGGGTCTCTTGGGCCGCGGCGCCGACGGTGAGCGAGAGAAGCGCAAGCAGGATGGAGGTTTTCATAGCGGCTGTATCCTCGCCCTTTCGCCCGGTGTTGGCAACATCCGAGGGCATTGATCGCGGGGCCGGTTTGTGCGAGGCAAGAGCGATGCGCCTCCTTGCCGCCGCCCTCTTGTTCCTGCCGATGGCCCCCGTCCCGGTTTCCGCCCAGGCAACGCCGCGAATCGCGGTGGTCGACCTGACAGCCGTCTTCGAGGCGCATCCGCGCACCGCGGCGGCCACCGCGGAGCTGACCAGGATGCGCGATGCGGCGCGCAAAAAATTCCGGGCGGAATCCGCCGAACTCAAAAACACCCTGCAACGCCATCAGGAATTGCTGCGCGACGGCCGGCGGGATGAGGCGGCGGCGGAACTGGAAAAAGCGAACACCCTCGAGCGCTCCATCGCGGAGTTGGGCACGACCAACCAGCGCAACATCGAGGAGCAATTCCGCCGTGCCAAAGCGGAGATCATGGAAGACATCCGGCGCGTGGTGCGTGAGTTCAACGCGCAGCAGGGCTACGCCCTTGTGTTCGACAACTCCTCGTCCTCGTCGAACGGCCTGCCCCAAGTGCTCGACGCTCCCGGTGCGGAGGACATCACCGCCGAGATCAGCGCGCGCTTGAAGCCATGAGCCGCGTGGTCCTGCCCGTCGACCGCCTGCCTCCTCTTTGGCCGGCGCGCTTGCACGGACGCCGCACCGGCGCGCTGCTCCACGCCGCCTCGGTCACGTCCGGCCTGCGGCCCACGCTGTCCGTGCTCGAGGAAATGGACGCCGGCGGCGCGATCAAACTGGCCGCCTTGTTCGGTCCGCAGCATGGTTTCGAAACCACCACACAGGACAACATGATCGAGTGGCGCGGCTACCGTCATCCGCGCCTCGGCATCCCGGTGCACAGCCTCTACGGCGAGCACCGCGAACCGACGGACGCCATGCTCGACGGGTTGGAGGTTTTGTTCATCGACCTGGTTGATGTGGGGGCGCGTTATTACACCTTCATCTGGACCATGTTGCTCTGCCTGCAGGCCGCGGCGCGGCACGGGATCACCGTGGTGGTGGCCGACCGTCCGAATCCGCTCAACGGCACGGAGATCGAAGGACGTCCGCAGCGGGAGGATCATCTGTCCTTCGTCGGGCTCCACCCCCTCCCCGTGCGGCACGGCAAGACCATCGGCGAGCTGGCCGAGCTTTTCCGGGCGGAGCGCGTGCCGGACGCGGATCTCGTCGTGCTGCCGCTCGAAGGCTGGAACCGCGCGCACTATCATGAGGAGACGGGACTCCCGTGGGTCATGCCCTCGCCCAACATGCCGACGCCAGACACGGCCGTGGTCTATCCGGGCATGTGCCTGCTGGAAGGCACGAACCTTTCGGAGGGCCGCGGCACGACGCGACCTTTCGAGCTGTTCGGCGCGCCGTGGGTCGAAGGACCGCGGCTGGTCTCCGCACTCCAAGCCCTGCGCCTGCCCGGCGTGCATTTCCGCGAGGCGGCCTTCGAGCCGGGGTTCCAGAAGCACGCGGGAAAAATCTGCCACGGGGCGCAGTTGCACGTGACGGACCGCGGTTCGTTCCGCCCGTTGCGCACCGGATTGGAAATCCTCCGCACGGTCCGCGATCTTTACCCCGGGCGGTTCGCCTGGAAGCAACCACCCTACGAATACGAAGAGAAAAAGCTGCCGGTCGAGATCCTCTGCGGACGGCCGCTGGAAAGAATTTTCGATGAAACGCTTTGACCGGACAGGCCCCGTCCTGGCTGCACTGCTGGCCGTGTCCCCGCCGGCCGCGGCCAAAGTGACGTGGCAGGAATTGATCAACACGCCGCAGCCCGTGACGGGCATGCTGCAAAAACCGGAAGAGTTCGCGGACATTGTCCCGCGCCCGGCCGTGCCGGCGGAGGGACTGCGTTTTTTCACGGACGTGCTGAGCGATCTTTATGACACTTTCGCGGAACCTCCGGGTTCGCATTATTTTTTCTGCACGGTCTACTACACGCCGTTGGAGACGGGGTTCGCGGCCGAGCGCGGGTTCGACCTGACGCCGGCGGTGATGAAGGGATCGGGCGGACGGAAATTCCCCGCGGATTTCATCCGTGCCACGATCATGGAGGGCTTCGCCCGGCTCGCCGAACCGGTTCCCGGCAAACCCTACCTCGCCTACAGCGGGCGATTCCACGCGCGCATTCTCGGCAACCGCGGCAACGAACTGGTCCCGCGCGAGAGCATCGCGGTGAACACGAAAAACCCGCTGGTGCCGTCCGGCCGCAAGGTCTGGGTGCTCGATCCGGAGGTCTACAACCAGTTCGGCGCGGCGCTTTACCGCGTGGACGACACAGGTGGCGGCCTTTTCCGCAACCAGATCGATCTTTATTGGGGCGAGGACGACCCGCGCGGCCCGGGTTCCGGCGTGGCCCGCGCGGCCTCCTGCGACTTGGCGGTGAAATGGATCGTGCCCGTGCTCACGGTGCCGTAAAGAGGGGGCCACATGGGCGATTTGCTGGTCAAACTGTATGCCTTGCCGGATCCCGCGCCTTCCCTGGCGCGTGTCCGCGCGGCCGGCTATGACATCCGGCGCCCCTTGCCACCCGACCGCCGCGCCGTGGTGCGCTGGGTCGAGACGCATTTCGGCGAGCGCTGGGCCGGCGAAGCGGAGACCGCCTTTTCCCGCGGGCCGGTGGCGTGCCATCTGGCCGTGGACTCCGCGGGCGGGATCTGCGGTTTCGCCTGCCATGATGTGACTTTCCGCGGATTTTTCGGTCCGGCCGGCGTGGCGGCGGAAGCACGCGGCCGGGGCCTCGGCACGGCCCTGCTCCTGCGCGCGTTGCACAGCCTCGCCGCGGCGGGTCATGCCTACGCGATCATCGGGGGTTCGGGCGACGACGCGTTTTATCTCAAGGCCGCGGGAGCGGTGCCGATCGCGGATTCGACGCCCGGTCCCTACGGAATCTGGGGTGCGCGGACTTAGCGGGCCTCAGAAAAGTTCGCCCTGCTTGGATCCGTCCGCGGCGACCAGCTTTTCGTATTCGGCGAGCAGGCTGCGGAATTCGCAACGCCGCGCCACTTCGAGCATGGCCCGCGGGTCGGGACGCACGGCGAGGTCGTCGACGGGGACCGGAAGCGGGAGGTCGCGGTCGAGGCGGACCAACTCCAGGTTGACGCGCACACGGTCGGCGGCCGCGGCGATCTTTTCCCGCAGTTTGTCGTTTTTGATCACCGAGGGATCGGCGGCCAGACGGGCCGCGGCGCCGTGTTCGCGCACGAGTTTGGCCGCGGTTTTCGGGCCGACGCCCTCGACGCCGGGGATGTTATCGACCGCGTCGCCCGTGAAGGCTAGGACGTCGGGGATGAGCTCCGGCGGCACGCCCCACTTCTCCTCCACTTCGGCCGGGCCGAGCAGCGCGAAACCGTCCTGCGGGTTTTTCAGGTCGGTCTTGTTCGTGGAATAAATCGCCACGCGCCCGTCGACCAGCGAGTAGATGTCCTTGTCGTTGGTCGCGATGAAGACCGCCGCGGACGGCGGGCGCGGCGCGGCCGCGTAGGACGCGATCAAGTCGTCCGCTTCGTGGCCGGCGAGGCGGACATTGCGCACCCCGAGCGCGGAGACCGCTTCCTCGATGACGGGAAACTGCGCTGCGAGCTGTTCGGGCGTCTCATCGCGTTGCTGTTTGTACGAGGGCAGGAGCTCCATGCGCCGCTCGGGCAATCCGGCATCCCAGACCACGGCGGCGGCATCGGGTTGCACGTCGGCCAGCATTTTGCGCAGGGCTTTGACGAAGCCGAAGACCGCGTTGGTCGGCTCGCCGCGCGAATTGGTCAGGTCGCGGATGGCGAAAAAGGACCGGTAGGCGTAGTAGTGCCCGTCGACGAGGAGGAGGCGCATCGGGCGGAGACTACCACCGCGAGCCGGCGGAGGGCAGACTTTGTCTTTCAGCCCTCCAACTCGGGCAGCGCCTTCTTCCGACGCCAGGGCACGCGCACCCGCGCCATGCGCTGGCCTTCGATGTAGTAGGCGATGGCCGCGCGCCCCAGCGCATAGGTGCCGGCGCCAGCCACGCCGCCGGAGATCATATGACCCCAAACGGGAAGGATTTTCACCGCGGCGCGTGCGGTCTCGCGAAAGACGAGCCCGGCCCCGAACCCGAGTCCGAGCGACGCGGCGAATTCCCCGGCCAGACGCGGGGAGAATTCGCGTCCGCTCACGTGAATGATGAGCGATACCATGAACATCTGGAGTCCGAGGAGCACCGGAAAATCGGCCAGCGGGATGGGTTGCACGCCGACAACGCCGGCCATGGCGCCGAAGGATTTGAGCACCGTGCCGGCCAGGCGCGCCTGCGCGCCGCGGGCGGAGAGAAAACGCGCCAATTCGAGCTGCGCATCCTCGGGCAGGTAGTCGCACAGCCGGTCGCCGAGCGCGGACCGCGCCTGCGGGTCGAAACCGTCTTCCACGCCGCGGCGCGGCAAGTGCGTGGAGAAAACAACCGGGGACGAGGCGCCCGCGTCGGCCAGAGCGGACAAAACGGCCGCGGTGTCCGCTTGGTCGCCGAGAACGACAACCGCCAATCCCGGAGGGCCGCCCCCTTCGCGCGGAGGGGCGGAGGCGAGCATCGCGGCGGCACGGCGCGCGTCGGCCGCCAGCGCGGGAGAAACGGAGCCGGCAAAGAGGTAGAGATCCGCCGGTTCTCCGGCCAGTGTGCCCGAACCGCGAAGGTCGGCCAGTTCGACCGTGCCGGCGCCTTTCACCGCAGTCCACGGACCACGCAGGAGCGGCGCGTGCAGGACGGTGCGTCCGGCCAGCGCGTTCATGAACGCCGGCAGCTCGATGCCCGCATCGCCGAGCACGGCGATCCGCGGCGGGCGCTGACGCAGGAAGATTTCCTTGATCGGATCGAGTTCGCGCAGGATCGGTTCCTGCAGCGAGCCGGGAAGTTTGCCGAGCAGGGCGGAGAGTTTTTCGTAGGCGGCAAGCAAGGCGGGGCGGCTCATGGCGGGGCAAGGTTCAACCTACCATACGTCCGGCCGCGGCATGCAATTCCTCGGCCACGCGCCGGCGCTCGTCCGCGTCGAGACGATCGATGAAAAGAATGCCGTCGAGGTGATCGACCTCGTGCTGCAGGGCCCGGCAGAGCAGGCCCTCGGCTTCGAATTCCACCGGCTTCCCGTCGAGGTCGAGGGCCCTGAGGCGGACCATTGGCGGGCGTTCCACCTCGCCGGCCACGCCGGGGATGCTGAGGCACGCCTCGCTGCCGGATTCGCGGCCCGGACCGAATTCCAGCTCGGGATTGAGCAGCACCATGGGCATGTGCTTGTGCACCGGGCGCGATTTGCCGCCGATGCGGAGGACGCTCGGGCGTTTCTTGGCCTCGCGGGTGTCTATGACAATGATGCGTTTGGCCACGCCGACCTGGTTACCGGCCAATCCGCATCCGTCGTGGGCATACATGGTCTCGAGCATGTCATCGGCCAGACGCCGCAGCGCTGCGTCGATCGCGCCGACCGTTTCCGCCTTGGCCCGCAGCACGGGGTGGCCGAGCTTGGTGATCTCCAGCATGGGTCAGTTTCCGCCCGTTTCGGGCGGACGGGCGAAGGCCGGCAAGTTGCGGATGCCTGCGTCGCGCAGGGCGTCGATGATTCGGACGATGACCCGGAAGGGCACGCCCTCGTCGGCCTGCAGGGCGATGCCGCGATCGGGCGCGGAGGCATTGGTCTCGCGGAGGGCGGCGGCCAGTCCATCGAGGCTCACCGGCTTGCCGTCCAATTGCAAAGTTGTCTCGTCCTGCACCTCGAGAATGAAGGGCACCTCGTTTTTCTCCGAGGCGGTCGCCGCTTTCGATTCGGGCAGGGCGATCTTAAGTTGCGGCAGGTTTTTTTTGAAAGTCGTCGTGACGATGAAAAAGATGAGGAGGATGGCCAGGATGTCGATGAGCGAGACGATGATGACCACCGGCGCGCGCCGCTTCCGCGTGTAGAATCCGGCAGCCACGGCGGTTCAGCGGTGCTCGGGGTAGCACTTGGCCAAAAGGTCGGCCACCAGGCCCTCCATGCTCACGGCCATGGTCTCGAGCTTGCGTTGGAAATAATTGTGGGCCACGAGGCTCGGCGCCGCGACGGCCAGTCCGACGATCGTGGTGTTGAGCGCCTCGGAAATCCCGCGGGCCACGGCGATCGGATCGCCCGTGCCGCCCTCGCCGAGGTTGGCGAAGACCGAGACCAGCCCCGAGAGCGTGCCGAGCAACCCGAGCAAGGGCGCCACCCCGGTGGTGACTTCGAGCACGGAGAACCCGCTCTCCATGCCGACGACTTCATGCCGCGCGCGCACCTGCACCGCCTCGATGTTTTCCTGCCGCGGCCATTTGAGGTGATGAAGACAAACGCCGATGATGCGCCCGAGCGGCGAGGGATGTTCGCGGACCGCGCGCTTCACGCCCTCGAGCGAATCGCCCGGTTGCACGCGCTCGATGGCCTCCTCCAGTTCCGGGGGCATGACCCGACTCTCCCGCAGGGCCGCGGCGCGGAGCAGAATGACGGTGCCGGCCAAGACGGAAAGGGCCAGCAGGAGGATCATGAAAAATCCGCCGCGCAGGAAAAATTCCGCCGCTCCTGAAAGTGCCTCGCCCATGCTTTAGTCCGTGATGATGCTGAAACTGTAGTCGATTTCGATCTGCCCGCCCTCCAGCACGGGCAGGACGTCCGGTGGAATCGGCGGGATTTCAGCCGCCAAGATAGACTCCAGGGTGACGATTTCAAAACTTTCATTCGACGAGTTGCGGGAGACCCGCGGGCGGCGCACCTTGCCGGTCCGGTCGACGGTGAAAACCACGTCCAAGGTCCCGTAGCTGAACATGTCGAGACGGTTGCCGATGTAGTAATACCAACTCGAACCGATCGCGTCGCTGATCGCCTTGCGGTAGCGGCCAAGCGGCGTGGCAACCGAGGCGACCGACGAACGGCCTGTGCTGTCCACGCTGCCGCGCAGGCGGGTGGGCCGCGCCTGACGCTGGAAGGCCGGGCGTGCCGGCGGCGGGGCCGGAGGACGCGGTTGCTCGCGCGGTTCCTTTTCCTCTTCCCGCCGCGGCTGGTTCATGGCGAGCAGAGCGTCCGGTTCAGGCGGCTTTTCCTCGGCCGGTTTTTCCTCCGCGGGTTCCGCGGCAGCCGCCGCTTCGGCCACGGCGGGTTCCGCGGGCGGCGTCTCGGGTGCGGGCGCCGTGTCGGACGGCTGGGCCACGGCCAGCTGGGTTTCCTGCAGCTCGAGAAAGGGCTGCTCTCGTCCGTCCTGGGTGGGCACGGGCAACTCCCCCTGTGCGGCGTCGGGTGCGGCTGCGGCCGTGTTGCGATCGGATTCGAAAGCCGCCTGCTCCGGCCTCGCGGCCTCGGGTGCCGCGGCATCGACGAAGGCCGGCGGCGCGGTCTGCGGCGCGGGGGGTTCGACGAAGGTGATTTCGATCTCGGTGATCTCCTCTGCCGGCGGCGCGGTTTCCTTCAGGTAGGCCCAAGCCACAGCCAGCACGGAGACCAGATGAATGAGCAGCGAGAAAAGCAGGGCGAGCCACGTGGCCCGCTGCATCTTTCGACGCCGCGCTCCGCGCACCGCGATCACGGACGCTCCCTCCGCTGTGTCATACGCGCGTGATGGAAAAGGTATTGCTGCGCATAGCCGGCGTGTGGACCGAAGCGCGATGCCAACCGTTGCTCCAGCGCCAAGGGCGTCGGCTTGGCCCGTCCGCGCCAATAATTTTCCCGCATGATCCGTCCGATCCAGGTATCGACCGGAAAGGCGGCCAGGCGTTCGTAGGCGAAGAGCATCACGCAGTTGGCCACTTTGCGCCCCACCCCGGGCAGCGTGCACAGGGCCTCGCGGAGGCCCTCGTCGTCCAGCCGGCGCCAAGAGGCCAGATCGGCTTGGCCTGACGCAACGCGACGCGCCGTGGCCAGGAGGTGTTTCGCCCGGTAGCCCAGGCCGCAGGCGCGCAAATCCGCTTCTGTGGCCGACGACAGAGCGGCCGCGTCCGGATACGCGCGCTGGTCCGTTCCCCGCACCGCGCGTCCGAACCGCGCGCGCAGGGCCTGCGACATTTGGCGGATGTGGGTGACTTGTTTCATGGACGAGGTGATGAACGTGGCCAGACACTCCCAATCCGGCTGACGGATGATCCGCAACCCGCGGCAAAAGTCCAAGGCTGCAAGCATGGTCGCGTCGCGCGGGAAGCCCGCGTAGATCTCCTCGAAATCATGATCGAGGGCGAAATAGTCCGCCACGAACCCGGGATCGCCGGCGAGAACCTCCAAACGTCCGTCGCTTTCCCGCACCACGGCGCGGCGTGCCCCGATCAGGCCCTCCCACGCACCGTCGGCGCGCTCGCGCCAATGGAAAACCTGCCCGCACTCCAGCGTGGCCCGCAGATTGATCATCGCCCCGGGTTGTCGCCTTCCCGGCTGAACACTGAAAACTGAATCACTGAAAACTCTTCCATCACATCAACCGCACGGGCAGGAAGAACTGCAAAGTGCCCGCCCCAGTTTGCAGCCCTACCGACGTGTCGATTCCCGCGAGCAGCGCCTTGCGGACGCGCAGACTCTGCACGTTGGTCAGGCCGAGCAAGACCGCGGCCAGCGCCCCGAGGTCGGGTTGGTGTCCGACGAGCATGACGGCGGGCATTTTGCGGAACGCCGCGAGTTCCTCCATGGCGCGCCACGGATCCATCCCGCAGGCGGCCCACGGCACCTCGATGAGTTCGGCGTCCGGCAGGCTCTGCCCCACGAGGTCCGCCGTCTGCCGGGCGCGCACCACGGGGCTGCTTAGAATCAGCGACGGCTCGATCCCGTGCTTCGCGCAAAATTTCCCGACTTTGACCGCCTGCTGCTCGCCCCTCGGCGTCAACCGCCGGGCGCAGTCGCTGGCGGCCAGGACCTCGGCCTCGGCGTGGCGGAGCAGGTAAAGAAGCATGGGATCGGACGCGCCCGGCGCGTCACATGACCATCCCGCCGTCGACGACGAGCACCTGACCGGTGATGTAGCCCGCCTCCGGACCGGCGAGGAAAGCCACCGCCGCGGCAATGTCATCCGGCGCGCCGAAGCGGGCCAGGGGGATTTTTTCCACCACCGCGGTGCGGATGCTCTCGGGCAGGACCGCCGTCATGTCCGTCTCGATGAACCCCGGGGCGACCACGTTGGACGTGATCCCGCGACCGCTCAGTTCACGCGCGATGGTTTTGGTCAGTCCGATGAGACCCGCCTTGCTCGCGGAGTAGTTGGCCTGCCCGGCATTCCCGGTGATCCCGACAACCGAGGCGATATTGATGATGCGTCCCCTCCGCTGCTTGGCCATGGGGCGCTGCACGGCGCGGATGAAGTTGAACGCGCCCTTTAGGTTCGTGTCGACGACGGTATCCCAGTCGTCCGAACTCATGCGCATGCTCAACCCGTCGCGCGTCACCCCGGCATTATTGACCAGAATGTCCACCTTGCCGAAGTCGGTGACGATCGCGTCGCCCAATTCCTGCACTGCCTGGAAATCGGCCACATCCACGGCGTAAGCCTTGGCCGCGCCGGCATGCGCGGCATTGATCGCCTCCGCCGTCTTGGCCGCGTTGGCCTCGGTGCGGCTGACCACCGCCACCTTGGCGCCGCCGTCGGCCAGACGTTTGGCGATGGCCTCCCCGATCCCGCGCCCCGCACCGGTGACAATGGCGACCTGCCCCTCGAATGGTTTGCTCATAAGCCGGCCAGTAAACATGACCCTCCCGCCAAGGGGCAAACCTTAACGCTGCGCACCGGCCGGCCCCATGTTGATCACGGGCGCATTGGTGATCAGCTGGTTCGGGATGGAAACAAGATAACCCTCCGGCGTGCGCACCTTCGTGCTGCGCAGTCCGATGTTTTCGACCACGCCGATGACATCGCCCTGCCTGATCGTGTCACCCACTTGGAACGTGCGATCGAGCAG